>CAMDNO010000183.1 GCA_945902955.1 Porphyromonas cangingivalis | reverse complement strand
CGGGCAGCAATAATGGCATCTGCCTGCTGACGACGAAGCATAACAGCTGCAATTTCGGGTGCATACGCCAAATAATTGATGCGTGCTTCCACAACTTCTATTCCGGCAATGGTAAGGCGTTCGTTAATTTGTTTTTCGAGAATGTCGTTTACCTCTTCGCCACCCGAGCGCAATGTCAGTTCGCTTTCGGCAGCCGTTCCGGTATGGTCGTAAGCATATAAGCCGGCAATATAGCGTAATGCAGAGTCAGCCTGAATTTTAACAAAATTTTCGTACGCTTTCATTTTCTGACCCACATTATCAACCGCAGGTGAGCCTGGAGTAGTTACAGTCATCGAAGCATTATCCACATCAAACGACGCCTTGTAGGTATCGGCCACACGCCAAACAACCACCAAACCAATCATAACCGGATTTCCGGTTTTGTCGTTTACTTTTATCGGTTCCGCATCGAGGTTACGGGCACGTAAAGTAAGTTTTTTCTTGGTATAAAAAGGATTTACCCAAAAGAATCCATTGTCTTTTACTGTTCCTTCGTATTCACCAAAAAAAATCATTACACGGGCTTCATTCGGTTCAATTTGAATAAATCCGCCCCACATAATGCTGTTTGCAATTAATAAAACAACATCGCCAATAATCAAAGTTACCGTAAGTGCAGTGGATAATCCAGCATTCACTGTCCAGATAAAGAGTACCACTATCCCAATCAAAAAGAGTAAATTAAAAAGCAGCATTGGTATGCCCGAAAGCTTTACTCCACTAAAATTTTCTTCTTTTGTCTTCATTTTTCTAAATTTATTATGATATTAAATTGATATCACAAAGATTCAGAAAAAATTTCCGAATAACCAAATTTTTTGAATGTTTTCTTATGAGAATTTTCTGATGAACTAAAAAGAAAAGATAGAAACATGGTTTTTTGTATCTTTGCAGCATAAAGTATCGACACTCTACCCTATTGCTGATGCATTGGGTAAGTATAGAAAATATTGTATTTTTGTATAAAAATAAATCAGTTTAATAAAAAGAACCAATGGATGCAATTAAAAAAGTTATTGATATATATCGAGAAACTTCAAAAGGGTGGTTGGATGCAGGTAGATTTGCCGAATATGCAATTACGTATCATTCAACAGCCATTGAGGGAAGTACATTAACATCGTTACAAGTTACAAAACTAATCGAAAACGGTATTACTGCAAGCAATAAATCGTATACTGATCATTTAATGGTAACTGATCATTACCAAGCAATAAAGTTTATTGAAAAACATGCTGCTATAAAAACAAAATTAACACCCGCCTTTATATCCGAAATGGCATCTATATTAATGAAAAATACCGGAAGCATTGTATTTGCTGCAATTGATAGTTTTGATATTTCAAAAGGCGAATATCGTAAATGTGGCGTAAGTGCCGGAAATAGGGTATTTCCGTCGTATCAAAAGGTTTTGCCAATGGTTAAACTGCTTTGCGATAAACTTAACGATGATTTAAATACTGCGCAAACCATAGAAGAAAAACTAAAAATTTCATTCCGAGCACAATTTGAACTTGTATCAATCCATCCATTTGGCGATGGCAATGGTAGAGTTTCGCGCTTACTTATGAACTATATTCAGCTATATTTTGATTTACCAATGAATGCAGTTTTTAAACAAGACAAAATTAAGTATATCGAAACAATGGAAACGGCACGCCGAAGCGATAATTTAGATTTGTATTATAAATTTATGATGGCACAATACCAAAAATTTTTAAAATCCGAAATAAAGCATATTGATAATTTGAAAAAAATGCAATAGTTTTAGACTCACTGCTCCCCGAAATCAAAAATTAATGCTCGGACGCTTGTTATAAGTCCACCACTGCTCGTAGTTTATTGAATCATCACTTTATCAAATCGGCTATCCATACAAACGCTCAAATCTGTGGTTATAAACTTTCCATTGTAAAACAAACTAAAAATGGTGGCTGGAGTCGGTGCTGATTGTGCTTTTTCCATCGTGTCTAATTTTAGTATGGTTAAGGGCAGGTTTCTTTTTGCGGCAGTTTCAGTCAATGAAGTAGTTACATGAAATTCCGAAAATGGACAACGATGAGAGTAATAAGCCACTAATCCATTTTTATCCGCACATTCGCCCGATTTTACAGTGTCTTTGAATGTTGGATTTTTTGCTTTAGGGTTTATTTTTCTTACGAGCAAACTAAATCCCGAACTCAACTTTTCGCAGCTTTCAAAACCGTTTTTCAGTAGCCATTTGGTATCACTCATAAAGTGAAACTTACTGGTGCCAACAACTGTTACCAGACCGTCTTTTCCTTGATTTTCAGCATCCTCGAGTGCAAGTCGCAGTAACTCTTTGCCATATCCTTGTCCCTTGTATTGCCCTGATACCCAAAAGCAATTCACCAATAAATAGTTGGGTGCATCAATAGGAACCCAGCCTTTTTCGGCCGGACAATACTCTATAAATACTTTTGCCCGCGCATCTAACCTGCGAAAAACATAGCCGTTGTCATATTCTTTTCTTAACCAGTTCTTTTTGGCTTCGTAACTGTCCGCGCATTTTTTGTCAGAAAAGGCACAACAAATATGCTCTTTGTCAATATTTGATTTGTCAATACATATAATTTTTTCCATAACACAACACTTGGTAATTGATTATTAAGAAACTCATACTACGAAGGGCTAACCCAATAACAATTCGAAGTTTAAGAATTTTTTATTTTGCTCGTTTAGCTCAATTTTTTAACGATGTAGCTTGCCAAAAATGCTTCTAACAGGCTTAATGGAATGGCATAAACCAATAATCCGAAAGGAAGTACGCCCATATTTCCGGAGCTAATCCACATCAAAACAAAACCTACAAACCACGAAAGAAGGGTAGTTTGGAGCAAGGAAAATTTCTTTCCAATAATGAAAATGGCAATAGCAAAACAAAGCGACCACAACCCCCAAACTGCCCCATTTATGGGTTCGGAAGGAAATGCAAGTCCAAGCTTTTGATAATGTTCAGTCCAATAGTGTTTTAGTAGAAATTCGTTTCGGCCAAATTCAGAAATGCTAATCCATGTTGTAGCTAGCAATATAGGCAAAATTGTTTTTTTGAAAGTTTTCATGGGATTGTTTTTTTATTTCAATTTATCAAACCATACCTGTATTCATCACAAATTTTATTGTTCTTAATAACCGCTTTTTCAACGATACATTCCAGTGTAAATCCTGCTTTTTCGAGTACTCGTTGCGAAGCTTTATTAAAATCGAATACCCCCGAATAAATTCGTATCAGCCCAAGTTGGCTAAATCCGTATTCGATGATTAACTTTACTGCTTTTGTTGCAATTCCCTGACCCCAAAAAGGTTCACCAAGCCAGTAGCCAATTTCGGCAGTCAATCTATACACATCATTTTGCTTTACCAATCCAATACTACCTGCAAATTCGCCATTAAATTCAATAGCAAACGTTTGTTGTGGACTCTCTGTCTGACAGTATTTTATAAATTCAATGGCATTATTTTCTGTATAAGGAAATGGAATATAGTCGCGCAGATTATCCCAAATCTTTTTATTATTACAAAGCTCCGCCAAAATTTTTGCATCAGAATCTTTGAATGGTCTGAGTGTTAGTTTATTGTTGGTTAATATCATTTTTTGCTTTTTAATGGTGTTTTTCATTTTTCTTGCTACCGCCACAAAAGTCTGTCTATTAAATAGCTCTTTTTTTTCAAATATACACAAAATTTCGATTGGATGCCTTGCACAGCTGCACAAAATTCAATTGATTATAAATCAATTGAATAAAAACTAAAATAAATTTTCTATGATTTGACCATTTTCATCTACATGTCTAGCGTACAAAATTTTATCAGCATATCCTATCCATATTTCAGTGGAATCACTCAATTTGTATACATATATATGGATGCCACTTCCTATGTCATTTGAAGGTTCTCCAAATGTTGCAACAATTGAATTAAAAGTCATGTCAGATTTTAAATTATTCTCAAAATCGGAATACTTTAATCCGTGTTTATTTATATCGATTTCGTTTGTACACGACAAGAAAACTGCAAGAAAAAATGCCAATAAATAAATTTTATTTTGCATGATTAAAAAAATAAAAGTTCATTATCAATGATGCTTAATTAGTAAATAAAGTTGCTTCAAAATCATTAAAATTTAGATATGTGGGTGGTTCGTCTTCAAGTACACCTATATCACCGCATTATATTTGCAACAATCTTCTAATTTTACTGTCTAATTTATCAGCATTTTGTGCTGAAAATAGATGTGTTTGTTCTTCTTTCATTCTATTGAATTCATTTTTTTAATAGCAAATCCAGGTGCAATTCTCGATAACAAACTCAAAATTTTTGCTCCACCTACTTTAATTTCTTCGCTTCCTTTTTCGAGTCCCGTTATCATTTCGGCTACTGCTTTTTCTACCGGTATAGCAATTTTGGGTGGTGTACCGTTGTGCCAAGGCGTATCCACTGCCGGAAACATCACTTCAACTACTTTAGTTTTTTCGTTTTTCAATCGAATTCGAAGTGTTTGTGTAAACGAATGTAATGCCGCTTTGGATGAATTATAGAACGGATAAATTACTCTTGGAGCATAAATCAGTCCTGTGGTTATGTTGATGATGGCCGAAGAATCATTTGCACTCAGGGTTGGATAAAGCAAATTTATCAATCGTATGGGTGCAATCAGATTGGTGTGATATTCGTTTTCGGCATGCGCAAGGGCGTTTTTATCGCTGATAAAATCAATCTTGTTTACAATGGCCGCATTGTTGATCAAAATATTCAAATCGGGATGGTTTTTTGCAATTTTATTTGCAAAATCGGTACATTCCGCGCTGTCGGAAAGGTCACATTGATAGGTGATTAACTGCGGGAGCAATTTCTTTGCTGCCAAAAGTTTATCGTTTGATTTTCCACAAACGATTACTTTATTCCCTTTGTTGCTAAGCACGTTGGCCAATTCGAGTCCAATGCCTGAACTTCCACCTGTAATTAATACAGTACTGTTTTTGAGTCTCATAATGATACTTTTTTTAGTTGAACAATACTGCAAAAATACACTGTCAGATTTCTGTGTGCATTGACCTAAGTCAAAAAATGATTTTTTTACGTATTCGACTTAATGTTTCGGGTTGAATGCCTAAATACGAAGCTATTATTCCTTGTTTGATGCGTTGGTCCATTCCAGGAAATTCGGTGAGAAAGTTTTTATAACGGGTTTCGGCATCGAGCAGCAGCAGTTCTCTTTCTCGTTTTTCCTTTATCATGTACCCCCTTTCTACTAATTTTAAAAGAAACTTAACCCAAAATACATCTTTTTCTACTAATGAAATGAATGATAGCCAATTGATTTCTAATAGCTTAGATGTTTCAAGTGCCTCGATATTAAAATGAGAAGGTCTGTTCAATATCATTGCAGAATAAGAACTAAGAAAATTGTTTTCAGTTAATAATCCCTTAGTAAATTCTTCGCCATTTTCTTTGATATACACATAACGAAACAAACCAGAAATTACAAAAGCAATTTTAGTCGGAATTTCCCCTTCTCTGATGAAGTAGGTCGAATGTTCAATTGTTTTTTCTTTTCCTATTGAAATTAATTCATCTACTCTGCTAGCTGGTAGCATTTTACTTAGCTGTTCGTACATATAATTTACTTAAAAGTTAATATAGAAATACACTCACTCACAAATCCACTCATTAATATAAAGCATTAATTGTCAAGCTTATACTTTCCAATATGGTCGGTTAAATCTCCGCCAATATAAATATAACCTTCATACTCCTCAATGGAGCTGGCTTCAGAAACGTATTTTCCGGTTGTATCGTAGTACGTTTTTAAAATCTCGCCATTTTCACTAATGTGCATAACCATTCCAAAAGGTTCTTGTTTTGGTTGTAGCCAAAGAGGAATGGCGTAAATGATTTTTTTTAACCAAGTTTTGGGTTGAATGTTATCCAGTAAATCGTCTCTTCTGGTTGTAAATCCCAACCAAAAACTGCCATCTTTTCTTCTTGAGATACCGTTTGGTAATCCCGGTAAGTTTTCCAGAAACATATCTGTTTTGCCTTTATTTTCACCTTTCAGCCAATGCCTAACAACTCTGTATTTTGTTAAATCTACCATTAATACAAAGTCATCATTTTGAGAAACTGCAACACCATTACCAAAAAAAGAACTGTCAATTAATGTGGTAACCTCTTTCGTCATTGGATTATAGCTGTAAAGACCGCCATCCGGTTTTGCTTCGAGCAGTATTTTGCGTGCGTGTTTTCTGCTGAAAGAAACTTTGGATGATGTATTCGAGAAATATATTATTCCATCACTTGCTATGTCAACATCGTTGGGTATTAAAAATTTATTACCCTTTTTATCCTCGCTTGCCAAAACGGTAATTTCACCACGCTTATTTACGCTTATTAATCCTCTTTTTTGGTCGCAAGCAATCAGATTCTTGTCTTTGTCGAAATGCAGTCCTGTGACCCATGCGCCGGTATTACAAAACACTTCCACTTTTCCAGTGGTATCAATTTTCAAAATTCGTCCGTCGGTAAAATCCGTTCTGCTAATATGTGCACCACAATAGGCATTTCCTTGTTTGTCAATCGCAATATCTTCAGGACCATACCATCCTTTTAAGTCTATCCACTTTGTGGAACTTAAAAGTTCATTTTCTGCCAAAACACCTTCTAATTTTGGTTTTACTGGTGGTGTATATGACAATGGTTGTAATGAACACGATTGAAGTGTTGCACTCGCCATGAATCCCAACATCACCAATGCGCTAACTGTTTTAATAGTTGTTTTAATTTTCATTTTGCTTTCATTTTTAATTTGTAAATGCAAAATTACTATCGAAAAAACAGATAGGAATTGATATTTGTTAGGAAATGGAAATTTCTTTTCTAATACGACTCAATGATTCAGGCGCAATCCCAAGAAAACTTGCTATTTGATGAATAGGGATTCTTTGAACTATTTTTTTGTCGTAATTTTTTATGAAATCCAAGTATCTTTGTTTTGCTGTTTTAGTTTGCATCGATAAAGTTCTTTCGAGAACACACAAGTAGTTTTTTTCAGCTATAATTCTGCCAAGTTTTTCAAATTTTGAAGATTCCTTATATAATGCAACCAAATTTTGATATGATAGTTCATAAACAATACTATCTTCAATTGTTTCTAAAATTTCATAAGATATTGTTTGACTAATAAAACTTGAATAGGTAGATATAAATTGCTTATCGCAAGCAAAATAGGTATTAATTTCTTTACCATCAAGCAAATAATAAGTTCGCAGCAATCCAGTCTCTATGAAATATAAATGTTGGGCAACACTTCCTTCATTAACGATTGGCGTTTTGGCATTAAATTCTTTCCTGATTAGTTTATTGCAAAAATGTCCCCAATCACTCTCGTTTAGTCCAATTAGCTCTTCTAATATTTTATATAGTTCGTTCATTTATTTAACTTTAAACCGCAATACCGTTTTCAATTTTTCTGCTGCAACTTTTCGTGCATCCGATAAATATATCTCGCGGTGAGTTTGTGCTATTCTTGTCAGATTATTGGCTTCTGCAAATTCCTTCATTTTCAGGAAACTGGCAGGTTCGCTATCGTAACTTCCTTCGTGAAGCATTTGCACACAGAGTCCGTCTTCAATGGTTTCAAACTTTACTTTATCGAGTAGTGGATGTGGCTTTTTCTTTTTGTTACGAGCTATAGCCTCTTCTGCAAATTCAGGGGTAACAAAGTCAGGTTGGCGCATCATGAGTTTGAAAATCAATGCGTTTTTATCCAATGTGCCATCGTAATTCTTTTTAGCTTCCTCATCAATATCCCAAACGCCCTCGAGCGGAAAAACAGTATATTCTTCATAATTTTGAGGTGCAAAGCCTTGTTTTGGACTCATTTTTATAGCATAAGATAATGAATATAAAACACCTATGTAATTTGCAAAAAAATCATCGTTCGGGTTTCCTTTTCCTTCGATGGTGAAGAAATTGAATTTTGGAACAGTAACGATTTCCGGTTTGTTTTTTGGTAGATAAAACTGCTTGTCGTTTTTTTTCCAATCGTGTTTCATGGCTTTTAAATTTTAATTCTATTTAGCTCAATTTCTTCACTATATAACTTGCCAAAAATGCTTCCAACAGGCTTAATGGAATAGCATAAATCAGCAAACCAAATGGAAGCACGCCCATATTACCGGAACTAATCCACATCAATACAAAGCCTACAAACCACGAAAGCAACGTAGTTTGAACCAATGAAAATTTCTTTGCAATACTGAATATAGCAATAGCAAAACATAGTGACCACAAACCCCAAACGGCACCATTGATTGGTTCGGATGGAAAAACTAAGCCCAAGCTTTTGTAATGCTCGGTCCAATAGTGTTTTAGAAGAAATTCATTCCTTCCAAATTCTGAAATGCTAATCCAAAGCGTTGCCAAAACGATTGGCAAAATTGTGTTTTTGAGTGTTTTCATAAATCTATCAATTAGTATTTTTCTTATCCCATTCTATCATAAATA
>CAMDNO010000182.1 GCA_945902955.1 Porphyromonas cangingivalis | reverse complement strand
TAATACTAAAAACCAACAACTGGTTTGCCGAATTTTCGCCCTTTGTAAATTATTTTCCAAACTACATTTACCTGAATCCTACTCCGGATTATTACGAGGCTCAACAGGAATTTTATCATAGCGAAGCAGAAGTGTTTCGTACGGGAGGTGAGTTGGTGGTGAGCTACGAAATTTTGCCAACACTAAAACTCACTACCGATTTGGAATATATTTTTTCGCTACAACTTTCGGGTAGTAAAAAAGGCTATACTTTGCCCTTTTCGCCTCCTGCAACATCGAATATCGAATTGAAATACAACTCGTTGAACACAAATGGAGCATTTAAAAATCCTTCGGTAGGTATAAATGTAAAATTAGTAGCTTCGCAAAACAATATTGTACCACCCGAAAAAAAAACGGCGGGTTATGCGTTGCTAAATTTTAGCGCAGGTGCGGGCACAAAAATAAACAAACAAGTAGTTGAAATAAACTTACAACTAACAAATGCATTGAATACACGCTATTACGACCATACTAATTTTTATCGACTAATAGAAGTGCCCGGGCAAGGACGAAACTTTGTAGCGACTGTATTGATACCATTTTGAAGGAATAAACAGCCCCCCAAACACCAAAAGGGGGCTAAAACATATTCTCCTCAAAATATACGAGAAATGAAAGATACTGAGTCTTAAAGCCCCCTTGGGGGTTGGGGGTCATATTACAACTGATTTAAGAAAAATATCAATAATAAATCTCTCTTACTTATAAACAACAATTTAAAAAAAAGAAAAATGAAAAAGTATTTTAAACATTTGGCATTTATTGCATTAGCATTAATAATATTTTCTTCGTGTGAGGATGTTGCTTCTCCCGTTATTTCGGATGTAGAAGTAGGGTTACAAAATTCGAAAGTAGCTTATATTGGAGGCGATTTACACCTCGAAGCAAACATAGTAGCAGAAGGAAAAATTTCAAAAATACAGGTTACCATTCATCCTGCTGATGAAGCCGAGCATATTGGTGCTATGAAAGCAAAATCGGCATTGGCGCACGAAAGCGAATGGGAAGTGGATACAACTTACACCAAGTTTTCGGGATTGAAAAACACTTCTTTTCACGAACACATTGATGTTCCGATAAATGCACCTGCTGAGGGGTATCACTTGCACATTATTGTGGTGGATATGGAAGGAAACACCACCGAATTCGAGGAAGAAGATTTAACAATTATGGCGCCTGTTGCCGACGGAGTGTTGCCTACAATTACAATTAGTGCTGCTCCAACTGCAAATCAGGCATTTACAACCGGACAAACAATTACAGTTTCGGGAACTATAACCGACCCCAAAGGCTTGGCAGGAACTTATATAGGTTTAGTAAAAGTGAGTCAGGGACTTACAGATGCTCAAGTGAGTTCGACAAATACCATTACTTTGCTACATTTTCACGATTTTAGCGACCCCAAAAATTATTCATTTTCGGCAAGTATCAAAGTTGGTGCTGCAAACGATAATGATTTAACACCAAAAGCAGCTACATGGACTGCGGGAGAATATTATTTAGTAGTAAAAGCGCCTGCCTTAGATGGTGAAGCTGGTTTTTCGGCTCATTATCCCATTACAATTCAATAATTGCCAATGTGATAATGTGCTAATGTGACCCAAAAGCTTATGGCTTAAAGCACAAAACGAACATTTATTAAACAACAAAATCTCAAAGCACCAGTCTTATCCCCCTCTTATTCCCCCTTTAGGGGGTTAGGGGGCTGGGCTGTATTAAAATTATAAAACAATGAAAAATAGCATTTTTTTTGTATTGATAATTGCTGTAACTTTTGCTTTCTTATCCTGCGACGATACAGTAAAAGATGACAAAATGCCCGTGATAGATATGACGGGCGATTCAGCATTTCCGCAAAACTGTGTTACGGTATATAAGGGCGAAAGTTTTACATTCAATGCCCTATTTACTGATAATATAGAATTAGGTTCGTATAGCATCGAAATGCACCATAATTTCGACCATCATACGCACAGTACTTCGGCGCAAGAGTGTGAATTAGGCACCATAAAAGCACCTGTAAACCCTTTGCTTTTTATTAATCAATATTCGATACCAGCCGGAAAAACCAATTATTCGGCTCTGATTGAGATAAATATTCCTTCGGATGTGGACACCGGCGATTATCATTTTATGGTGCGCCTTACCGATAAATCGGGCTGGCAAACCTTCGAAGGAATTAGCGTGAAAGTGGCTGATAAATAATTTGAACAAGTAATAGCATAGTTTTGTTACTTATATCATCATCGAGCTTGCATCACCCATACAACTGGCATAGGTAGTGGCAAGCATTTTAAGAAACAGATTCAACCGCATCTATCATGAAATCATCACCTTTTTTATTCAAATCCTTTCTCTTTTTAAATTTCGCCTTATTTTTCTCTATATTTTGGGCTTCAGCGTCCTCGTTTGTTGGTGGGCGCACCGACTTTAGAGACGAAACTATCTATTTTGCAATGACAACACGTTTTTACAACGGCGATGTAACAAACGATAGCTATTGCTGGGATAGGAAAGATGCAGGCGATCCGGCATGGAGGGGCGATTTTAAAGGATTAATCGAGAAGTTGGATTATATTAAAGCACTTGGCTTTACAGCAGTTTGGATAACACCTGTGGTTGAGAATGCGAGTGGCTACGATTATCATGGCTATCACAGTCTTAACCACAAAAAAGTTGATGCGCGCTACGAGTCGAACGATGTTACACTCAAAACATTGGTAGATGCTGTGCACGCCAAAGGGATGAAACTTGTGCTGGATATTGTATTGAATCACACGGGTAATTTTGGCGACGAAACACTTTGTCCGATGTTTCGAAAAGAGGGCGACTTGTCGAGCATCGACTGTATGAAGCTCCACCCACAAACTAAATTACCTGCCACTTACAACACGCTGGTGGGAACTGCTCAATATGCTGCTCGTCTGGCTCAAATGAAAAATACTGATGGGCAAAATCACGATTCGAACAACTTCTATCATCATTTTGGTAATTTCAATTGGGACGATTGGACATCGCAATTAGCGCAAATTGCCGGCGACTGCGTGGATCTGAATACCGAAAATCCATTGGTATACAACTATTTGGTGGATGCGTATACGCAGTTTATTAACTTAGGAGTGGATGGTTTTCGTATTGATACCGGAAAACACATAAACCGATTAGTTTTCAATAAAGTATTTAACGATGCCTTTCACGACGCAGCCAAAAAAGCAGGAACGAATCACTTCTTTATGTTTTCCGAAATTGCCACCCGCGTACGCGAGATTTGGAATAGGGGCATTCCGGCTATTTCTACCCCTTTTTATACCTGGAAAGATGCCAAAAGCTATGCTTGGAATAACGATCCCACCCTGTATCAAAACAAAGTGATTGGTGGTACTTACCCCACAATTGGCACAAACGATGAAGCCTGCATGCAAAACTACAACGACAATGCAAGCACATCAAATCAACCCAGCTCTACCAATGCAATTTTAAATGGTAACGACTACCACGCACCCGACTATTCGATGCACTCTGGCTTAAATGTAATCGATTTTCCCATGCACTGGAATTTCAGATCAGCCGATGAGGCTTTTGGGGTTGCCAAAGGGGGCGATTGGGCGTACAACGATGCTACGTGGAATGTTACCTATGTCGATTCGCACGATTATGCGCCCGACGGTGCACCCGAAAACCAACGTTTTGCTCAGCCTCAAAACGTGTGGGCCGAAAATTTAAGCTTGCTTTTTACTTTTAGAGGAATACCATGCTTGTATTACGGTAGCGAAATTGAATTTAAAAAAGGCAGTGTAATTGACCTTGGTCCGAATATAGAACTTAACAAAACAGGGCGAGCCTATTTTGGCGGATACATTACAGGATCAATAAATACCACTGATTTTGCTCAATATACCAATGCAACAGGCAACATGGCTGTTACACTAAAGCATCCATTAGCATTACATATCCAACGCCTTAACCTTTTGCGCATGGCCATTCCTGCACTTCGCAAAGGTCAATACTCCACAAACGGTTGTTCGGGCAGTTTTGCTTTTAAACGTAGATTTACCGATGCTACAACCGACAGCTATGCCTTGGTTAGCATTTCGGGCGGCGCTACATTTACCAATATCCTCAATGGCACCTATACTGATGCTGTAACCGGCGATGTAAAAACCGTAACCTCAAACACACTTACGGTTAGCAATTCGGGAAAAGGAAACCTCCGAGTTTATGTTCTCAGCACGACCAAAACTCCGGCTCCTGGCAAAATTGGTTCCGACGGCGCATATATTTACGGCACTTCGAGCGTAAACACACCTCCGGGCAATTACGACGGCAAACAAGAAATGCTCGAAGCTACCAAACCCGAACTTAGTATCTCGCCCATTGCGGGTAAATATCCTGACCCTTTTGAAGTTACCCTCACCGCCAACACCACTAATTTACCAGTGTTGATTAAATACACTACCGACGGTACAACTCCTTCGGCAACGAATGGAAATACTTACACAACGCCTTTCACTGTTTCGTCGGATTTAACAGTAAAAGCAATTTGTTTTGATAGCAATAATTTAGCATCAACCGTAGTATCATCCAGCTACAGCATGGGCTTAGATGTACCTGTTGTAATTTTCGGCCCACCAAGCCGTACATTTATAAATGGTACTGAAAATGCAATTTCAATTCAAGTGCAACCCTCAGAGCCAAACACAAAAATCTATTTTACGACCGATGGCTCTGTTCCTAATGCACAATCTGCACTTTATTCGACGGCTTTCAACATCAATGGAACTAACGAAACCAAAATCATAAAAGCAATTGCCATTGATAAATTAAATCAAACATCGGCCGTTGCTATTGGTACTTATTTGTTTGCACCACAACCCACAGCACTTATAGTACATATAAAAGTAACGGGCTACAACCAAGCACCTTATATCTATAGCTGGAACGAAAACCCAACCACCAAATACAGCGGCGATTGGCCCGGCACAAAAATCACCGGTTCACCCGATGTCAATGGATTCTACACTTACCAATTTCCAACTGACATTCTAAGTTCGAATCTTATTTTCAACAAAGGACAGGGACAAGCACAAACTGCCGACATCAAAGGTGTAAATTCCGAGCGCTATTTTGAGTGGAATGGAGTAAACCTTTCAACGCCGATTATCGTTTCGTCGGTTCAAAGCCCCAAGGTGTCCGAAACAATCCGTATTTATCCATTGCCAGCTTCTGATTATTTCACAGTGATTTTGCCAAACATAGAGGAACGTGGGGCAAAGATTTTGAAAATATACAACCTAAATGGCAGAGAATTGTATCAAAAAGACATTAATACAAATACAACAAAAATTCAAGGTCTGCATTTGCAAGCAGGTGTTTACCTTGTTCAAATAATCAATAAAAACACAGCGAAACAATACAGTGCTAAGCTAATTATTACAAATAAATCAGGAGCATTATGATGCTACTTTAACTTAATGGGCTTTACAAAAAAGCGCGGTTGTTCATTTTTACTGAGCAACCGCGCTTATCAATTGTAAATCAACTATATATTATTAGCTTTTGTAGGCAACCAACATCCACAACAATTTTTCCTGTTCCTTAATGTAATCGCTCATCATGGCCACTGTGGCTTCGTCACCCGTTTCGGATGCTAATTTTAAAATAGCGCGTTCCGATTCTACAAAGTACGAAATTGTTTCCATAACTTGTTTTACACCTTCGTCGCCATTACTTACGTAGCCGCTCTCTTTTACTTTCGATGCTTTCAGATATTCACTAAAATTATGCGATGGGATGCCGTCTAACATTAATATACGTTCGGCAATTTCGTCAACTTTTTCGGCTGCATTGTTATACATATTCTCAAATTGAGCATGCATTACAAAAAAATCCTTTCCCTTTACATTCCAGTGAAAACCACGTAGGTTTGTGTAATATACCTGATAGTCGGCTAATAATTGTTGTAGAGAATTTACTACATTCTTTGCTGTTTCAGCATTCAGTTTTGTGAAATCTAATGTTTTCATTTTGTTCTATTTTTTATTGTTATTATTTTGTTTTGTTTTTGTGATGCAAAGATACGACAACAAACACCATAGAAACAACTGATATTATTTATAACTAAATAGACACGCACGATAATTTTTATGCATACAAAGCAAAATATCAGTTTACATATAAACAACTACCTTAAAGAGAGTGAGTTACAGCAAGTTTCAGTTGTTAAGGATTCCTTGACAACTGCCAATGACGGTAAAAAATACAAAACTAAATACTACAATTTGGATCGATTAAAATAATTAATCACTCCTACCCTGCTGCCCTTTGGCATAGCTCTTTCTTATCTTTGCAGCAAAATCCCCAATAAAAGGCTGCAAAAAATATGACTGAGAAACAATTCACTTCCTACCTGACAAATATTGAACAACTACCAATTCCGAGATTGGAAAAAGAAACAATACGGTTATATCAAATTTACCTGAAACGTTGTGAACTGAGAAAAACTAAACAGTAAATCACTACGAAAATTTTAATTGTTTTGTAAATGAAAATGTGTATTTTTGGCAGAAATCCGCACTGCTCGCACTTCTATTGCCAAACAAGTGAATAGCGCCACCAATTCTGTTTATTGGAATTTGGGTAAATTGCTAACCGAAAAGCAATTAGAGGAAGGGTATGGTAGCGGTGTTGTGAAACAATTATCGGTTGACTTAAAAGCAGAATTTCCCGATATGGGCGTTTCGCCACGTAATTTATGGGATATGAAGCGCTTTTATGAGCGATATTTCAAATCATCGGCAAAACTGCGACGCAGCGTCGCAGTTTTGCCTTGGCGACATAATCTACTATTAATCAGTAGAGTAAAAGAGGATAATCAAGTCGAATTTTACGCCAATGAATCCATTACAAAAGGTTGGTCAAGAGATTTGTTGCTCAATGCACTGAAAATGGATACGTACAGCCAAGTTCAGCGACAACTAAAATCGAATAACTTTAATCTTACACTCCCAAAAATTCACGCCGAATACGCGAATGAGGTATTTCGAAGCACCTATAATTTAGGATTTTTGGGAATTACCGAACCTGTTCGCGAGTTGGAATTGGAGAAGCGATTAGTAGATAAAATTCGTTCCTTTATTTTAGAATTAGGCAAAGGATTTAGTTTTATTGGCAACCAACATCGGTTAGAATATAATGGCAAAGAATATGCTGTCGATATGCTTTTCTTTCATCGGGGTTTGCAGTCATTAGTGGCAATAGAGCTAAAAATTGGAAGTTTCAAAGCCGAATTTGTTGGTAAAATGAATCTGTACTTATCTTTGCTCGACCGATTCGAAAAGGGAGAAAACGAGAATCAATCCATTGGCATAATTCTATGCGCAGACAAAGACCATTTAGATGTAGAAATAGCACTGCAAGATGTGAACAAACCTATCGGTGTGGCTGAGTATCAATTATTACTGCCCAAAGAAGAATTGCAAGCATTACTACTCTCCGAAATGAAAGCAATAGAACAAGAAAATACGAACGAAGAGTGAAAATAAAATTCCGAGATTGGATTTACCTTTTATTATGTAGATATCTATAATGTAAAAAATATTTGTAAATTTGTGGCTTGAAAAATTCAATTTACAAATGATAAACGAAATAATACTTTATCAAACAATCTTGCTGAACACATTGAGGTGAGAATTGATGACGAAACTGTTTGGCTTACATTAAATCAGATAGCTCAATTATTTAATAGAGATAAGTCTGTAATATCAAGGCATTTGAGCAGTATTTACAAAGAGGGTGAATTAAGTCAAGAGGCAACTGTTGCAAAAAATGCAACAGTTCAATTTGAAGCAGGGAGGAAAGTACAAAGAGACATTGACTATTACAATTTAGATGCCATTATCTCAGTCGGCTATCGGGTTAATTCCAAACAAGGTACACAATTCCGTATTTGGGCTACCAATGTGCTGAGGGATTATTTATTGAAAGGTTACGCCCTTAATCAACGAATGAATCGCATTGAAAACCATGTAGAAAATTTAGCCGAAAAAGTAAACGTAATTTCCCTGCAAATTAAATCTTCAGCATTACCTAATCAAGGCGTATTCTTCGATGGGCAGGTGTTTGATGCTTACGAGCTGGCTTCAAAAATCATACGTTCTGCCGAAACTAGTATTATGCTGATTGATAATTACATTGACGAAAGTACGCTAATACACTTAGCCAAGAAAAACGATAATGTAAAAGTACTTTTGTTCTCGAAATCCATTAGTAAACAATTGGCGTTGGATGTAAAGAAAGCCAACGAACAATATGGCAATTTTGAAATAAAGGAGTTAAATCTAAGTCATGATAGGTTTCTGATTATCGACCACCGTGAACTCTATCATATCGGTGCTTCGCTCAAAGACTTAGGCAAAAAATGGTTTGCTTTTTCGAAAATGGACGAAAGTATGACGAAATTGATTTTGAATCAATTAAAATAATTTTTCCTCTCCTCTGCCACCCTTTGGCACAGCTCTTTCCTATCTTTGCAG
>CAMDNO010000181.1 GCA_945902955.1 Porphyromonas cangingivalis | reverse complement strand
ACCTATTGGGCTAATACCATAGCTGCACCATTTAAAGACGAAAATGGAGTTTTAGAAGGTTATATAATGATTCAGCAAAATATAACCGAACGAAAACAGGTTGAAGATGCCCTGCGCGAAAGCGAAGAAAAATACAAAACCTTAGTCGAAAATTCGCACGACGGGATAATCATAGTAAGGTACGGAAAAGTGTTGTATGCCAACGATACAATATGCAATATGTTGGACTATTGTCTCGAAGGCAAAATACTTTTGTCCGAAAGTATAGTGCATCCCGAAGATCAGCAAAAAATGCTTGATATTGCCGAAAAAAGAAAGAATGGCGATATAAGTACCATGAGTATTAATGTAAGGCTAATTGCAAAAGATGGTACTGTGAAAGTTTGCGATACAACATCAACCTTGATTAAATTTGATGGCGAATGGGCTGCTTTTTATACGATACACGATACCACCGAAAAAAACAGAATTGAACTTGAATTAATTGAAAGTGAAAAAAAATACCGCCAGCTTACCGAAATGCTTCCGCTTACTGTATATGAACTCGATGTAAACAACAAACCAACTTACATAAATAAGGCAGGACGCGAATTATTCGGACTTAACAGCGAAAATTCAGGCAACAATGCCATGAGTTTTTTTGTAAAAGATGATAGAAAACGCATGGAAGAGGTATTAAAACACGAACAACAACATGCCGAAGCTGTTTTGCAACCCGAACCATCCGACCCTGCCGAATATACTATCAAAAAGCCGGATGGAAATCAAATACCGGTGCTTATTTATGGTACTGCCATTATCGAAAATGAAAAACCTGTGGGTTCACGTGGCGTAATTGTGGATATTTCGGAGCGAAAATCGATGGAAAATGCCTTGCGCGAAAGTGAAGAAAAATACAAAACACTAATCGAAAACTCGCAGGATGGCATTTTTGCAATCGAAGAAGATAAAATACTTTTTGCAAATCAGACCTTTTGCAAAATGATAGGATATAGTCCAGATGAATTGTACGCTACACCTGCACAGAGCTTAGTTTATGCCGATGACAGATTAAAAGGACTTGCCATAAGTGAACGTAGAAAGTTAGGGGATTTCAGTACTGTAAATGATATTTTTAGGCTTCAAACCAAACAAGGCAAAATTGTTGAAGCTGATATTTTTTCGTCGGTATTAGAACTCAATAATAAGAAAGTAAGTCTGATTACAGTTCATGATTTAACCGAAATAAAACGGATGAAAATCGAATTAGAATTTGCTAAAACCGAACTCGAGAAACTGAATTCTAATCTCGAAAAGCGGGTAAAAGATAGCTCGAAACGCCTAACAGAAGCCCGCACGCAACTCATAAATATGCAAAAAGAAAACCTGCAATCGCAGTTTGATGTGCTGAAACAACAGGTAAATCCGCATTTCTTGTTTAATAGTCTGAATGTGTTGACTTCGCTTATTAAATTAGAACCCGATTTGGCGGAAAAATTCTCCGAACAGCTATCCAAAGTATATCGCTATGTGCTCGAGAACAAAGATTATGAATTGGTGGATTTGAATACAGAAATTAACTTTTTGGATGCTTATATATTCTTACTGAATATCCGCTTTGTAGGCAAGCTGAATGTAAATGTAAATATCCCCAACCATAACAAGAACGACAAAATTATACCCCTTGCCATGCAATTGCTAATCGAAAATGCAATTAAACACAATGTGATGTCGAAAATAAATCCTTTGGTAATTGATATTTTTATTGATAGTGATAACAATCTGAACATTATTAATAATTTACAAGAACGTCCTTCGCAGATAGTTTCAACCGGTGTTGGGTTAAAAAACATCCTGAATAGATACAAACTGCTTGAACTGCCATTACCAACTTTTGATAAAACAGAAAATCAGTTTATAGCCAAAATACAATTAATAAATAATACAACCCCTAACCCCTAAAGGGGGATAAAAAAGCGAATAATATGAAAATAGTAATAATTGAAGATGAAGTTTTTGCAGCCCGTCGGCTCGAAAACATGATAAGGGAAATTGACCCACAAATTGAAGTAGTAGCAAAACTCGAATCGGTAAGCGAATCGGTGGCATGGCTCAAATCAAATGCTCAACCCGATTTAATTTTTTTAGATATTCAGTTGGAAGACGACCTTAGTTTTGCCATTTTTGAGCAAGTGCAAGTGCGTTCGAAAATTATATTCACCACTGCTTTCGACGAATATGCAATTAAAGCATTCAAATTTAATAGTATCGATTATCTGCTAAAGCCTATTAATAACGATGAGTTAAGCAATGCAATCGAAAAATTTCGTTCATGGAAGGCCGAAACGGCTCAGGTAATTGATGCCACCATGCTTCGTGATTTGTTGCGTCCACAACCTGCTTACCGCGAGCGATTTATGGTAACAGTTGGCGACAAGCTTAAAACCATTAATGTGAGCGATATTGCATATTTCTTTTCGGCTGCCGGAATTACTTTCGTTGTAGTGCACTCCAAACAGCAATACTCGCTCGATTTTAGTTTGGATAATTTGAAGGAAATGCTAAACCCGAAAGATTTTTTCCGTGTGAACCGCCAGTATTTAATTGGTTTAAAATCCATCGAAAAGGTGGTGGTTTACCCCAAAAGTCGCCTGAAATTAGTGCTTAATCCGCCAACCGATAGCGATTTATTTGTAAGTATCGATAAAGCTCCTGAGTTTAAGCAATGGATGGATGGGGAGTGTTATGAAAATAGTAGCTATTAATGGTAGTCATCGTGGAGCGAACGGATATACATCATTTCTGCTCAAAAAAATTGAAAAGGGTGCTAAATTAGCAAATGCCGATTTTGAAATTATCGAGTTGGCGGGTTGTAAAGTAAACCGTTGCATTGCATGCTCCAAATGTCAAACTCCAGAACACTACAAGCAATGTGTGTTTGATGGTAAAGATGATGGACTTAAAATTATTGAAAGCATTGAAGCTTGCGATGTGCTAATACTTGCGTCGCCGGTTTATGTATTTAATATTTCTTCCAGCTTAAAAATACTATTAGAGCGATATTATTCGAAAGGAAACAGCGATAAGCTGGAAGTTACACAAAGTGGATTAATGTTTCACAATGTGAACCAAAAGCTTAAACATAAACAGTTTATGGCGCTCGTGGTAAGCAATAACATGGAGAATGCCACCATCGAAGCTTCGGAAGTTTTCTTTCGAAACTTTGCTCGGTTTATGGATTTAAACTATTTGGGAACAATAAAGCGGTCAAGCGGAAAACTTGTTGGCTACGGAAAAGAAAGTGCATTGGAAGCCAAATTTCCTATCATCAACGAAGTTTATTCCGAATTGGAAAATATTGGAATGCAATTAGCCACAACTGGTTCTGTTAAAAGAAGTTCAATAAACAAGGCAAGCAGTTTGGTAATTCCGGTTCCGTTTTTTCGTCAACTCCTCAAAATCCCCTTTTTGAAGCGTACGATTAATCAGAGAGCGGTGAATTTTTCGAGCTAAATATCAAAATAAAGATATACGAGAGTTATTGTATTATCAAAAAAATAGAAACAAATGAGTATTATTTACAAAGAAACAAAAGTGCTAAATCCAACGGATTTACAGGAATTATTCCTATCTGTAGAATGGTCGTCGGGGCATTTTCCAGAAAAACTGGCGTTAGCTATGCAAAATTCGTCGACGGTTTATACAGCTTGGCACGACGAAAAATTAGTTGGTCTAATAAATGTTTTAGACGATAGCTGTATGACCGCCTACATTCATTATCTTTTGATTAACCCGCATTATCAGGGAAAAGGAATTGGCAAAAATTTAGTCAATTATATCAAAAACAAGTACAAGGACTACCTAAGAATTGTACTAATTGCTTATGACGAGGAAACGCCCTTTTACGAATATGTAGGCTTTACAAAAGGCGAGGATAAAACACCCATGTTTATTACTAAACTATGGACGTAAACACTTATTAATATTAGGCTAATTTGCTTTTAATTAATCAAACCGGGGTTTATACTTCGGTTTTTTTTATTGATAAAGATTTAGCGACCAAAATCATTCACAAGCTGTTTTTTGTCATTCAATACCCACTTTTAAGCACTCGCCGTAACTAAATTGTACACACTTTCCGCTAGAATTACTTTTGTTTCGAAAACCGATAAGGATAGTCGGATATAAACACAAAATCAATTTTAAAATCAGCAAAAATGAAAAGAATTAAATTATTAATTGGATGTATGTTCGCCTTAATTTACGGTCAGGCGCAACAAGTTACAGGTTCGTGGAGCGGATATATGGATTTGCACGGAAAAGAAATTAGTGTAGTTTTTCATGTAACGCAACAAAACCAAAATCTTTTGGCTACCATGGATAGCCCTTCGCAAAATGTGTATGGTTTTTCAACTACTTCAACCGAGTTTAAAGATTCTGTTCTCACCATTCGCATGGATAATGCAAATATGCAGTACCAGGGTAGAATTATGAAAAAATGTTCGATGAATGGTATTTTCACGCAAATGGGGAAAAATTATTCATTAAACCTAACTCAAAACGGTAAGTTGCCTTTAGCCAAAGCTACAAAAAGCGACAAAGATAGAATGAAACCTTACGCTTATTCGTATTATATTGATACTGTATCAATTAATAGCAGTTTTAAAGCAATACTTTCCGAACCCTTAAAAACAGGTAAAACTGCTGCTATAATCATTGATTGTAAAAATTCGAAGGATAATGATTTTAGTTATAATTCATCCCAGAACTGCCTGATAGATCATCTCACTTCCAAAGGCTTTACAGTGGTTTGTTCAATTAATAATAATTGTGATACAAACGCCGCTGTGGCTTACCTGAAAACACTCAATAAGGTCAATCAAAAGAAAATTTCGGTACTTACCGTTAACCAGAACGAAATGGTTGCCACCATGATGAGAAATTCCAAAACAATTACATTAAATAAATCGGACAATCAGCAAAATGTATTTAATCAGCTAACTAAATGGCTGTTAAGTGCTGCGTAATCTATAAAACTTTTTTTAAATTTATTTCTTATGTCAATTAAAAAGTGTTTTATGTTAGTAATTTCACTAACAACATTTCTTGGAATATCTGCAAAAAACGCAGGCGATGTATCGGCTACACTAAAAGATAGCAAAACCAAAGAACCAATTGCTTATGCCTCAGTAGAATTGCTTAATTCAAAAGATAGTTTGCTTACGGGTTGCATAACCGACTCAAAGGGTTATTTCGAGTTAGCCCCTCCGGCTACTACTTCCAAAATCCGTATACGATTTATGGGTTATAAAAATATGGAAATGGCATTCAATGATAGAGATTTGAATGTTGTTTACATGGAAGAAGAAGCGCGACAACTGAATGAGGTTAATATTAAAGGTAGTGCTCGCCAAAATAAAATAGACCGAGATGTTTACACCATTACCAAATCGATGCGCGACGGTACAACCAGTTCGCAGGAATTGCTTGGAAAACTCAATGGTGTGCATTACAATGTGTACGACAAAAGTATCAGCGTTAATGGCAGTACCAATGTGTTAATATTGGTGGATGGCATTGAAAAAGATCAACAGTTTGCAAAAAATCTGCAACCTGAACGTATCGAACGTGTGGAGGTAATTAAAGATCCGGTAGGTAAATATGCCACCGATGGATATTCTGCAGTCATTAATATCGTTTTGAAAAAAGATTACTCCGGCATAGACGCCTCTATCAGTAACACCGTTTTTTTTGACATTATTGGAATGAATGGAGACGATTTTTTAGCGCAGAACTATGCTAATTTGAATGTGAACTACACGAACAAAAACCTGAATATCTATACTTCAGGGTCTCAATTTACAGGAAACTACAACCTTCCGGCAGAATATATAAAACAATACGGGAATAGAATAACCAAATCGCAACCAATGGATATTAATAATCCCAATGTGTCGGTAAAACCACGCAATTCAAATTTAGCACTTGGAGCGGATTATACTTTTAACAAAAAGCATACATTGTCGACCGAATTAAAATACACCGACAACTTTTTATCTAATTCAAACGCGTTCGATTTAACCAATTACTTAAATGATGTGGTTACCAGTACGAGTTATTCGCAAAACGAGACAAAAGACAAGACTACCAATTTACAGGTTGGATTGACTTATAAAGGCAAATTTGATGATAAAAACAGCCTGAATGCCGATGTTCGCTATTATCGTACCGATGGCTATAATTATAGTTATTATGTGCAGGATAACTTTAAAAGCGAGAGCGATATTGATTTGAGTGGTGACTATATCCGATCGAATGTAAACTTTATACATACATTTAGCCCCAAAATAAGTCTTGATTTGGGATACGGGAATGTGTATTTTACGAATACAAACACCCTGAATTTGAACTCATTTACGCGCTATAATTACCGCAACCGCGTTTCGTTGTATGCAAGTTATCGACCTTTCGAAAAACTGAATACCAAGTTAGGAGGAATTGTAGAAAACTATACACAAAAGTATCAAAACGAAAGTAAAAACTTAACCGTATTTTTACCTTATGCCAATATTCAGTACATTGCAAATCCGAAATTTAATATAGTGGCCAGGTACCAATCAAATGCCCAATATCCGACTATCAATCAACTAAATCCTTATAAAATGGCCATCGACTCGTTGATGTATTCAGCCGGAAAACCAGGGCTAAACACAGGTATTAACAATACAATAGGGTTGGATTTTAACATCATGAACGCTATCACTTTATCACCCTATTATACATTTAATAATTCGTATTTATCAACTTTTGTGGGTATCGACCCTGATAATGCAAACTATTATCTGACACAATCGGTAAATGCTGAAAAATATGAACAGTATGGTGTCAGATTAAATTTTACGATTCCGTTTAGCAAGAAGTTTTTCTGGCAAAACAATATAAATTGGTCTGAAAGTAAAATTTCTTATTTAAACGAAAGCAATATGGTAGATAACTGGAGGATAAATTCAAACCTTATTTATGTAGAACCTTCTAAGGGTTTGGTTGCCGGATTGATTTATCAGAAACAAACAACCAAAAATATTATTATACAAGGTTATAACTCCAATGACAACGATTTGGTTTTGGCTATGCTCCGTAAGTCGTTTTTTAAAGAAAAGCTGAATGTTTCTCTATATTATGTAGCGCCAATAAACATTGGTTTAACGTATGATTTACCAAACACAACAAAAGCAACGGGTTATTACAATTTTTCCACTTCACGCATGAGTTTTATTAAAAATCTTACATTCATTGAAGTAAGTTATAATTTATCGGCAGGAAAAAAAACAAAGAAACAACAAGTCTCAACCGACGATGAATTTAACTCAGGCAAAAAAGGCGGATTTGGATTGTAGTGCACGATAAAAATTCAATCACTGCTTTTCGGCATTCATTGGCTACTTTCTTTTGCTCACAATATATTAGTTGTACTTCTTTTCTCAACAAATTACTTTTGTTTCGAAATACGAACAATTAACGGTATTCATTATAAAAAAACAAATCAAAAACAATAAACAATTTTTTAAGGTATGAAAAAGATTTTTTTAGCATTCACTATGCTACTTTCAATGGGACAAGTGGTAAAAGCCCAAACAAATACGACCACTAAAAACGAAAACGTTCAGTATCGTTTTTTCACTAACAACATTCCTTCCGATTGGAATTATCCGCTCGTTGGGTTTGTAAACAATGTGGATGGCAATCATGCTAGTGTGCACATTGGTATTGTAAATACTACATCCGGTAATTTTGGAGGAGTTCAAGCCGGATTTATAAACAATGTCGGAGGCAATATCATTGGTATTCAGGGTGGATTTATCAATAGTGTTGAAGGCGAGTTTAAAGGCATTGAAAATGGATTTATCAACTCGGTAAACAATAACTTCAGTGGTATTCAAAACGGTTTTATCAATTCCGTGAACCAATCGGTTTATGGCATTCAAAATGGATTTATCAACTCAGTAAGTAAATCGGTTTACGGTATACAAAGTGGCTTTATCAACTCCACAGGCAATGAAGTTACTGGCATTCAGTGCGGTTTTATTAATTCGGCAAGTGAGATTCGCGGTTTGCAATACGGTTTTATTAATAGTGCCAAAACACTTCGCGGACTTCAACTCGGTTTCATAAACTCGGTGGATAAAGTGGAAAAAGGCTTACCTATTGGTTTCCTTTCGTTTGTAAAACATGGTGGTTATAAGGCTATTGAAGTGGCTTACAACAATATCAACCCTGTAAATGTATCATTCAAAACCGGTGTTCGGGAATTTTACACTTATCCAATGTTAGCTTACGATTGGCGTTTAGCCGACGACCGTTTGTCGTTTGGTTATGGTATAGGCTCAAACTTAGATTTTGCTGGAGGTTTTTTCATCAATCCCGAGCTTGATTGGATTCATCAAGTTTCGCTCGACTTTAATCATTATACCACATTGCGTTGTAATTTAGGTTATAGCATTGGCAATAGACTCGAACTTGTTGCCGGACCATCGCTTGTATGGCAGTTAAAAATTGATGCCGACGATTTTCACCAAACCTATACCGAGTGGGATCC
>CAMDNO010000180.1 GCA_945902955.1 Porphyromonas cangingivalis | reverse complement strand
ATTGATGAGCCAATCGAAAGCCTGCTAGATGTAATGCGTGAGTGGTACAACAATTATTGTTTTGCAAAAGATTGTATCGACGAGAAAATGTACAATTCGGATATGGTGTTGTATTTTATGGTCAATTATTTAGCCAACAAAAAGATACCTGATGTATTAATCGACAATAATATCCGCATCGACTACAGCAAGTTGCGCCACCTAATTATTTTGGATAAAAAGGTAAACGGCAATTTCTCGACCATAAAAAAAATAGCTGAAGAAGGCGAAATTTCTGCCAATATCGTAACATCCTTTCCGGCCGAGAAACTGGCAGCTCGCGAGAATTTCGTTTCGCTACTTTATTATTTCGGAATACTCACTATCGATAGAGTTGAAGATGACCAAATAGTATTAGCTGTGCCCAACTTAGCTATTCGGACAGTGATGTTTTCGTATTTAGTAGAGGGATTTAGCGAAGCTGAAATATTCAACTTGGAAAATATGGCACTTTCCGAAATGGCACATAAAATGGCATACAAAGGCGAATGGAAACCATTTTTCAATTACTTTGCAGAGCAGATAAACAAACAAACTTCCGTGCGAGACTTTATCGATGGCGAAAAAACGGTTCAAATGTTTCATTTGGTATATCTCAATAGTACGAACTATTTTACAGTACACTCCGAAGCAGAAATGGGAAAAGGCTTTGTGGATTTGTGGTTGCAGCCCAATTTTATAGTGCGCCCCAACATGAAACATTGCTACATTGTGGAGCTAAAATACGTAGCCCGTAGCTCCGAAGCAGATGCTAAAAACCCAGATTCGACATTGGTGCAACAACTCACTGCCGACGCCAACGCTCAACTCCAGCGCTATGCCACCGACACCCGCATTCTGGCATCGGCAGGAAACACCAATCTACATTTGCTACGAGTTATTTATTGCGGTTGGGAAATGGTGAGCTGCGAAGAGGTCATGTAACTTTTTTTTTCTTATTCACCTACACAATACAAAAAGTATCAACAACACCAAAAACCACTGTGGAAACTAAAACGCTAACATACACGCGTAGAGTAGCATACAAAGAACCGAAAGAATCTGTTTAATTAATACGACAAAGAATTGCATAAGCTAAAGTAGACCAATGGAAAATAACCCACTGAATTTATAAACAAGCACACAAAACTCAACTCCCCAAATAGCATTTAATATTAAAGAAAATTTTGTACCTTTGCAAGCCGAAAAAAATGCGACAATTATTACTCACCAGCCCACGAAGGCAGCATTGCCATGAACGACCCCTACCTTTATTCCAATTGGCTGAATAGTGTTTTTTTTGAAAAAAAGATAAAAATATATTTATGAAAAAAATAATAGCAATTTTGCTTTTAATACTTTTTGTTAATGTAACTAAAGCTCAGGTTTTAAAAATAATTAATGGAAGTATTGCAGGTACATTATCCTCTTTATTAACCGACAATGAAAAAGCAACTGTAACGGATTTGAAAATAGTTGGTAATATTGATGCGAGAGATTTTAAATGTTTGAGAGATAATATGCCGGCTCTATCTGTTTTAGATATTAGCATGGTGTCAATTCTCAATTACGAAGGGGCTGAAGGTACATATACTTTTCAACAAAACAACTATCCAGCGAATGAAATTCCTACTTTTGCTTTTACTATAGGGCCTCCACCTTGTGGATTTGATTATTGCATTTCTAAACTTTCGAGTATTAAACTGCCTGTCAACTTAAATTCAATTGGAACTTACGCATTTGGTTATTGCAAACAACTAACGCAAGTAACTTTGCCGTCTTCGTTAAATCTAATAAACCGGTATGCTTTCTACAATTGCATTAATTTGGCAAATATTAAATCATTAAATCCGATACCGCCTGTTGTAAACGATAATGCCTTTGAAAACGTTAATGCGACAGTTTATGTAAGTTCAAATAGTGCTCTGTTGGAATATAGCACAAATACTAGTTGGAATCGTTTTACAATAATTTTAGAACCCAATATACCCACAGGAATTAACCTTGCAAAAAGCAGAACAACAACACAAAGTCGCAGAATTAACACTTATCCAAATCCGGTGAATGATCAATTAAGAATTGAATGTATCGGTGGCTCAACCTTCGAAATACTGAATTTAGTTGGGCATGTTGTTTACACCGGAAACTTGAATCATAGTAGTATAGTTCAAACTTCAAACTTTTCACAGGGTGTTTACTTCATAAAATTTAATATAAATAAGTCACTTGAATTTACTAAATTTATAAAAAAATAAGCGTGGGTTAAATATGCTTCTGAAAGTTTTTGTATAATTTTATAATTTCAAAACGATAATGAATCCTCTTACAAATTAGTAATGATATGATTCCGAATTAGATAGCAAACGACAACTAAACCTGTCTTTTTTCACAAAAAAAGTATTATCTTTGCAAGCCGAAAAGAAAAAATTTATTTAATGAACGTACTACCTACAACAATCCCCGATGTAAAAATTATCGAGCCACGTGTTTTCGAAGATGCACGCGGCTATTTTTTTGAATCTTTTTCGCAAAAAGTTTTTAACGAAAAAGTTGCCGACAACGTATTTGTGCAAGATAACGAATCGCGCTCTACTTACGGTGTGCTGCGTGGTTTGCACTTCCAGAAACCCCCAATGGCGCAAGCCAAGCTGGTACGAGTTCTCGAAGGTGCTGTGCTCGATGTGGCTGTGGATATACGCCGTGGCTCACCTACCTACGGACAGCATGTAAGCGTAGAGCTAAGTGCCGATAATAAACGTCAGCTCTTTATTCCTCGCGGATTTGCACACGGCTTTGTGGTACTTACGCCCACCGTAGTTTTTCAGTACAAATGCGACAACTACTACTCACCGGCTCACGAAGGTGGAATTGCCTGGAACGATCCTGACCTAAATATCGACTGGAAAGTACCTGTGGAAGAGGTGGTGTTGTCGGAAAAAGATAATAAGAATACTTTATTGAAAAACTTTGTTTCTGAATTTTGATTTTTTTTACTCTAACTTTTGGAAAAATGAATTATAAAAAAAATATTTTAATTACTGGAGGAGCAGGTTTTATTGGCTCACACGTTGTACGATTATTTGTGAATAAATATCCCGAATATCGCATAATTAATCTGGATAAACTAACTTATGCTGGTAATCTTGAGAATCTGGCCGATATTGAAAATAAGCCAAATTATACCTTTATCAAAGAGGATATTTGTAATTTTGAGGCAATAAATGAACTTTTTGTACAATATGACATAGATAGCGTAATACATTTAGCGGCCGAAAGTCATGTTGATAGAAGTATTTTAGACCCATTTACTTTTGCTCAAACCAATGTTATAGGTACATTATCTTTATTACAAGCTGCTAAAGCTAACTGGAATAGCAATTACGAAAAAAAGCTGTTTTACCATGTGTCTACTGATGAGGTTTATGGAGCTCTTGACATGGAGGATACTTTTTTTACAGAAACTACCAAATACGACCCTCATTCGCCTTATTCAGCAAGTAAAGCTAGTAGTGATCATTTTGTAAGGGCATTTCATGATACATACGGATTGCCAATAGTAATTACAAATTGCTCTAATAATTACGGACCTAATCAATTCCCCGAAAAGCTTATTCCGCTCTTTATTAATAATATATGTACAAATAAACCTTTACCTGTATACGGTAAAGGCGAAAATGTAAGAGACTGGCTTTATGTGGTAGACCATGCCAGAGCTATTGATGTTGTATTTCATAACGGAAAAAATGCTGAAACATATAATATAGGTGGTTTTAATGAGTGGAAAAATATTGATTTAATTAAAGTCATAATCAAAGAGATAGATAAGCAATTAGGAAGAGTGGAAGGCGAATCTGAAAAATTAATAACTTTTGTCACTGACCGTGCTGGACATGATTTACGATACGCAATCGATTCAACTAAGCTAAAAAATGAGCTTGGTTGGGAGCCAAGCCTACAATTCGAAGAAGGAATTGCTTTGACTGTGAAATGGTATTTGGAAAATATTAAGTGGATTGAAAATATAATAAATGGTGAATATCAAAGTTATTATAAAATTTAATATCAATAGATTAGTATTTTGTTTTCTATAGTTCTTAAAACTAAATTGTAAAATTTAAAGATTGCATAAATTTTGTATCCTAATAATGATAAAATTAGTAAAAGAAAAAGTGCTTAATTTCTTTAAAGGAGATCCTCGAAGCGTAAAAGCTAAGAAAAATATAATAGTTTCTTTATTTATTAAGGGATTTTCTATTGTTGTTTCTTTTTTACTTGTTCCTTTAACACTTGGATATCTTAATCCTTATGAATATGGCGTTTGGCTTACTTTAAGTTCAATAATTATTTGGTTAGATTTTTTTGATATTGGTTTAGGTAATGGACTAAGAAATAAACTCTCAGAAGCTTTAGCTGCTGGAAATTTAAAATTAGCCCAAGTATATGTTAGTACCACTTTTTTTGTGTTATTAATTTCAATTTTAATATTTTACATGTTATTTTTATTGATTCAGAATTGGATTGATTGGTATTCATTATTGAATGTAGATCCGTTGATTATTCCTAATCTAAAATTAATAATTATAGTAGTTGTTGGATTTGTATGTTTTTCTTTTGTCTTCAAAGTTATATCAAATGTATATCTAGCTAACCAATTACCGATGGTTAACAATTTAATTAGTTTTGCAGGTCAACTTATTTCGCTTATTTCAATATATTTATTGAAAATTTTCACTACAGGTACATTAGATAAAGTTGCAATAGTTTATGTTTCAATTCCTGCTTTGGTTTTATTAATTAGTTATCCAATTACCTTTAATTTAAAATTTAAGCATTTAAAACCAACTTTTAGGTCTATAGATTTAAAACATCTAAAAGAGTTGCTTGGTATTGGATTCCAGTTTTTCTTTATTCAAATAGGTGGATTGTTAATTTTTACAACTTCTAATCTAATTATATCAAATACATTAAGTCCAGCTGAGGTTACACCATATAATATTGCATATAAGTATTTTTATTCAATTGTTTTGATTTTTAGCATTATAGTAACGCCAATGTGGTCAGCAGCTACTGAAGCATATACAAGAGGTGATTATGAATGGATTAAAAGAAGCATGAACTCAATGATGAAAATTGGTTTTTCTGCAACCATATTGATAATTTTACTAATATTTATTTCAGATTTTATATATAAAATTTGGGTGGGAGATAATGTGCACATACCAATGCAATTAAATGTACTAACAGGCGTTTATATGATTATATTAGTTTTTAGTAATTGTTATTCTACCTTTATCTTTGGTTTAGGTAAACTTAGACTTCAACTATATAATACAATAATTATGGGTATTCTATTCATACCGTTGGCTATAATTTTTTCACATAAATTTGGAATCTCTGGTATAATGTTTTCACTTTGCATTGTTAATATACCTGCTTTGATACTAAATCCAATTCAATTTTTTAAACTAATTAATGGTACTGCTAATGGAATTTGGAGAAAATAAAAATTCAAAATTTAACTCTTAAATTTCTATTCGCTTAATTATTTAGTGAAAATATTTTAAAATTATTAAATAGAATGATTAAAATTGCAATACTTTTATCAACATATAATGGAGCTAACTTTCTTAATGACCAAATAGAATCTATTCTAAATCAAACAAATAAAGAATGGAATTTATTTATTAGAGATGATGGTTCATCTGATGAAACAATTACTATAATTAATAAATACATAAATTCACATAACAATATTGTATTGTTGGAAGATATGGAAATAAGAAGAAATGCTTGTAATAGCTTTCTTTGGATGCTTGATAAAATTGAGGCAAATTATTATATGTTTTGTGACCAAGATGACGTTTGGCTGCCAAATAAAATTGATGTTTTATATGGTTCAATGTTAATTGAAGAGCAAAGGGCACAAGGTAAACCAATATTGATAAATACAGATTTAATTGTTGCAGGTTCCAATCTAAATATAATAGCAGAATCATTTTGGAAATTTGCAAATATTAATCCTTATATGATTGGTGAAAAATATTTGATTATCACAAATTATATCACTGGGTGTACAACTTTCTTCAATCATAGAGTTAAAGAAATAGCATTCCCTGTTAGTAACACAGCAATAATGCATGACTATTGGATTGCATTAAGTGTATTTAAACATAAAGGTAGTATTATTTCGCTACCTATAGCTACTGTTATTTATAGACAGCATAATTTAAACACTTTAGGTGCAATAAAGTATTCAAATTCTTTATTTGAAAAGTTTAAAAATATTAGAAAAATAATTCATTATAATGCTCAGCTTTATAAAATGGTTAAATCTACTAAAGATATTTCTATAATCTTTTTTTTAAGAATGAAATTATTTTATTATGTAAGTATATTGTTTAAAAAATAATTTTTTTAATATTGAATCAAAAAAAGTCGACTTATGGTGTATTTTGTACTTATAATAGTTGTAATTTTTGGTGTAGTTAAATATGATTTATATGGGGATACCCAAGGTAGACACAGGACTATAGCATTTTTATGGTTATACTCAATTTTGATAATGGGTTTAAGATATAGAGTTGGTATAGATAGCCTTAATTACATTGAAAGTTATGACTATTTACCGAATTTAAGTCAATTAAACTTCTCAGAATTATTTGATAGCGCTTATGCACCATTGTATTTAATTTTAAGTGCATTTTCAAAATCAATTAACCCAAGTTTTTATACGTTACAAATCTTTCATACCATAATAATAAATACTTGTATTTTTTATTTTATTTATAAAAATTCAGATCGGGTTTTTATTGGATTATTAATGTATTTCGTACTTTATTTTTTATATTTCAATACTGAGATTTTAAGAGAGTCTTTAGCAGTGAGTATCTTATTGTTAAACTATAAGAATTTTAGTGATAAAAAATGGATTAAATATTATTTAATTACAATTATTGCTATTCTATTTCATTACTCAGCTAGTATTCTTTTATTTTTTCCCCTACTTCGGAATTTAAAATTGAATTTTGGATATTTGTTTATTATAGCTATATTTATATTTGTTTTACTTAGATTAGAGCCTTATTTAAAGTTCCTAGAGGTATTTGAACAAATATCAAAAAAAGTTGAAGTATATGTTGACTCTGATAAGCTTAATATTGTATGGGTTTTATATAATTTAATCTTAACAACAATTTTTCCTTTATTCCTTTTATTTATTTGGAAGTTTGTTTTAAAACAAAATAGTAGATTTGAATATTTAGTATGTATTCATGCTTTATTAGGAATCGGAATTATTTTTTATCAACCAATTTTTTTTAGATTTACTAACTATACAATGCCATTTTATGCACTTTTTTTAGTCGAATTAATAAGTTATGCTTACAATAGTTTGTTAGGTCGGAAAGTGTTTTTTAAATTATTATTTTTAATTATTTTTATAATATATGGATCTGCATATTTTTTGTCTACAGAGTATTATGCTGCAAATTCAAGACGTTATAATATATGGTTTCCTTATCATTCTATCTTTGATGAAAAAATGGAAGAAAAAAGAGAAACAATTTGGACAAATCAATTTTCGTAATATTAATTTAATTTTTTAACATGGATAATTTTATTACATCAATAATTGTAACCTATAATCCCGATTTATCAATCCTTAAATTACAATATGAAAGTATTAAAAATCAAGCAAATTATATTATATACATAGATAATTTTTCTGAAAATATAAATGAAATTGAGTTGTTTTGGAAAGAAATTCTAAGTTTTTCAAAGAAAGTTTTTGTTATTAGAAATACGAAAAATAATGGACTTGGGTTTGCTCAGAATCAAGGAATAAAAATTGCAATCGAAAATAAATCGACTCACGTTTTAATATTAGATCATGATTCAATTCTTAGGCCTAGTTTTATTAAAAATTTATTATCAGTTGAGACTGAACTTATTAATGATAACATTAAAGTTGCAGCATTGGGTCCGATATATATAAATGAAAAAACGAATGAAACCTATCCAATTACAAAATACTATGGTCCATTTATAAAAAGAATTATCCCTGATAAAGATGCAGTTGAGGCTTCATTTCTAATTTCATCAGGTTGTTTAATAAGAGTGGAAGCTATTAATGAGATTGGCCTAATGAACGAAGATTTATTTGTTGATTATATTGATGTGGAATGGTCTTATCGAGCATCAAGTATGGGCTATAAATTATTTGCTGTACCAAAATCTAGAATGAGTCATACTGTTGGTGATAAAAGGATGTCAATTTTGGGAAGAACTATTTCTGTACATTCTCCAATTAGGAGGTATTTCTTAACAAGAAATAGTATTCACATGCTCAGAATGCCATATGTTAGTTTAGGATATAAATTTAGAGAAATTGTATTTAATATATTAAGAATAATTATTTTTACATTAGTCTCAAATGAGAGATTAAAATTTTTAAGATATTCCTTACAAGGCTTGTACGACGGACTAAGAGGAGTTAAAGGTGGATATAGATAATTTTTTTATTTTAATCTCGTGTTTTTATATAGATATGCAAACATAAGAAGTATTTATTTCAAGAACCAAAATTATATTAAGCAATAGTATATGTTAATGCCATTGTTTCA
>CAMDNO010000179.1 GCA_945902955.1 Porphyromonas cangingivalis | reverse complement strand
AAATTGCCTGAGGGTGTGGAAGGCCTGCATTTTCACTCGCTTTGCGAATCAAATTCGTACGATTTGGAAAAAACACTTGCCGTAGTGGAAGAGAAGTTTGGTAAATTTTTCCATCAAATAAAATGGTTAAATATGGGTGGTGGACATTTAATGACTAAAGCTGGATATGATATAGAACATTTAATATCTATTTTACAAAGTCTTAAAGCGCGTTATCCACATTTGAATATCATACTTGAACCCGGAAGTGCTTTTGCGTGGCAAACTGGAGTTTTGCTATCTTCGGTGGTTGACATTGTCGAAAACAAAGGGATTAAAACTGCTATGCTCGATGTGTCATTTTCGAACCACATGCCCGACTGCCTCGAAATGCCTTACAAACCAACAATTACCGGTGCAACTGACGTTATTGCAGGCAAGCCAACTTACCGAATGGGTGGAAATAGCTGCCTTTCGGGCGATTTTTACGGCTCATGGTCGTTCGATGGAAATCTGAAAATTGGCGACCGTATTGTTTTCGAAGATATGATTCATTATACTATGGTGAAAACCAATATGTTCAATGGAGTTTCGCATCCTTCCATCGGAATTTGGACAAAAGAGAATGAATTTCGCTTGGTACGTGAGTTTGGTTACGAAGATTATAAAAATAGAATGTCGTAAATGGTTCATAAAGTTTGTAAAGTTATAAAGTTTATAAAGTTAAGAGGTTTATGCAAAAAGTAAAACTATACGGTGCCATTAGCTTGTCGATGTTATTTTGGTCATTTTCGTTTATCTGGACTCGCCAAGCCATTATATCGTTCGATCCTGTAACTTTAGTTACGTTTCGCCTCATAATTGCATCCGTATTATTATTTTTAGTTTCGAAAATAGCCGGAAAATTTCAATTGATGCGCCGCGAAGATGCAAAATGGTTTTTCCTGCTTGCTTTTTTCGAACCTTTTATGTACTATATTGGCGAAACTTATGGGCTCACGATGGTGGAATCAACCTTGGCGTCGGTAATAGTTTCTACCATTCCACTTTTTGCTCCCGTACTGGCTTATTTTCTATTAAAAGAAAAAATATCGTACGCCAATATTGCTGGAATTATGGTATCACTTTCGGGTGTTTTTTTGGTAATTTACGAGCCCACAGGCGGTTTAGCGGCTAATCCATGGGGAGTTATTCTAATGTTTTTAGCTGTTTTTTCGGCCATATCCTACACCACAACTTTACGAAAAATCTCGACGCATTATTCAACTATAAATGTCATTTTTTACCAAAGTTTTGTTGGATTAATCTATTTCATACCCACATTCTTCATAACCGATTTTCGAAGTTTTTCGGTAAGTAGAATTACTTCCGATGGACTTTTTGCCCTGCTGATGTTAGCAGTTTTTGCTTCGGTTATTGCTTTTGTGCTTTTTGCTGGCGTAGTTCGAAAAATTGGAGTTGCACGTACTAATGTTTTTGTTAATCTGATTCCTGTTTTTACAGCAATATTGGCGTGGTGGCTGTTAGACGAACAACTTAACGGATTGAAAATCGTTGGAATTGCCATTACCGTTTTTGGTTTATTTGTAAGCCAAATGGGTAAATTTCGATTCAAACTAAAACAAATTAAAGGAACAGAGTACTAAAAATAAATTTCCACGCTGCCACAAAACGCTAAGTTTAACACTTTATGGCACGGTGATTGTTAAAAGTTTCGGGAATTATCATCCGAACAAACTGCATGAATCTCTTGAAAATCAAGTTCTTATTTATTTTATTTTTTTGTCCAATTTTAATTTTTGGGCAGGAAAGCACCTCTATGCCCGAGCGTACACCGGAACAAGAAGCCGCCAAACAAACTGAGAAACTGCAACAAGAATTAAACCTTTCGTCAGAACAGGCGCGACAAGTTCACGAAATAAATCTTAAATATGCTCGTGCTCGCCAAGTTTCGAATACGCGCATGGACGCAATTCAACGCATTAAAGATAAAGAAGTAGAACTTTCGCGCGTTTTAAGTGAACACCAGCAATCTGTACTTCAAAACAAACGATATGAAAAATCATCGTTTCAACCACAAGCAGGAAATAATCAGCAACGTACTGTGCAGCAGTCCGAGTCGAGCCGACAACCAGCAAAAACTATTGAAACAGAACGCAATTCGGCCACTGTTCGTCAAAATAACTCACAGCCGACAAACACGCGGCAACCAACTACAAATCAACCTATTACTACACGTTCATATCCAACTATAGATAGCCGTTCTACGGTTCGTAATCCATCCGAGAATAGAAACTCTACGGTTCGATCGGCAGCACCGGCTGTCAATTCAGCTCCAAATTCATCTTCGAGCCAGAGCACTACACGCAGCTCATCAACAACTCGCCAACCGGCCACATCATCAGGTCGCCGCTAAACAATGGGAGCAACGTCGTTCAGTTTCAAGCAATTTACTGTTTTTCATGATAAATGCGCCATGAAAGTGGGTACAGACGGTGTGCTTTTGGGAGCTTGGGCTGAAGTGAAAAATGCTTCGAAAATTTTGGATATTGGCACCGGTTCGGGTTTAATTGCGCTGATGCTGGCTCAACGAAGCAATGCTAATATTATGGCTGTTGACATAGATAAAGATGCTTGTATTCAGGCGAAAATAAATGTTGAAAATTCAATTTGGAATAATAGAATAGAAATTACTCAATCTGATTTAATAGAATTTTGCAACTTTTCAGATCAAAAATTCGACTTAATTGTATCCAATCCACCTTATTTCAAAAACTCGCTTCAAACGCCCGAAATGGCTCGAACAATTGCTCGTCATGCTACAACCGATTTTCACAACGACATTATTATTTCAAGTATAAAAATGCTTACGGGAAATGGAAAATTATGCTTAATCTTGCCAATTACAGAAGGAAATGAATGTATTGCGTTTGCTCAAAAAAACGAATTATTTTGCACTAAAAAAACAACTGTTTTTCCAAAAAAAAACGCTACAGCAAAGCGCTTATTAATTGAATTTTCGCGACAAAACTCCCTTTGCATTGAATCCGAATTAACAATAGAATCCGAAATTCGTCATTCTTATACCGAAGATTTCAGAACATTGGTAAAAGATTTTTATTTAAAACTATAAAAAAATCTATCTATATTTGTAACTCCAAAAATAAATTAAAACGACATGAGAATACTGACATTTATTACCCTAATTATAATCACATTTTCTATCACAGCACAATCACCGATAGATAATTTTCGTAGAAATACACTTTTACAAAATGCGAATATAAGCCTGATTGTAAAGGATTTAAAGTCAGGCAAAATACTTACAGAACTAAATTCACACCAATCCGTAGTGCCTGCATCAACCATGAAAGTAGTTACAACAGCCAGTGCGCTTGAGTTGTTAGGAGCCGATTTTCGTTTCAAAACTACAATTGAATTAGATGGCGAAATTACAAAAGACAGCACGCTTAATGGCAATATCTACATAAAAGGCGGTGGCGACCCAACTTTGGGTTCAGCGAAAATTGGCGATACTGAATTTTTACTAAAATGGGTAAAGGCTGTACAATTAGCAGGCATAAAAAAGATAAATGGCTCGCTCGTTGCCTGCGAGAGTATGCTCGAAAAACAAGCTATCAATCCCCGTTGGACCTGGGAAGATATGGGAAATTACTATGCGCCAGGCATTCACAGCATTTCATATTTAGACAACACATTACAAGTGTATTTCAAATCGGGGCAAATAGGCTCCATTCCCGAAATTATTCGGACAGCACCTACCATTGAAGGATTGAATTTTTTGAATTATGTAAAAAGTACCGATACAAAAACCGACAATGCCTACTTTTATGGCGCTCCTTACAGCAACGAACGTACTGTTTTTGGGGAAATACCAGCAAATAAAAATGATTTTGCTGTAAAAAGCGACTTGCCACATCCTGCACTAGTTTTGCTTGCAGATTTCCGAAAAGCATTGGAAAATGCAGGTATATTAGTAACAGGAACAATGACAGTTGACGATAATGAAATTTGCAACAAACACATTATTTACAACCATTTATCTCCTACCCTATCCGAAATAATAAAAGAAGTAAACCAAAACAGCAACAATCATTTTGCCGAATATGTATTTAAACAATTAAACGTTTCGGTTGCAAAACAAGGATCCAACGATGGTGCAAAAGCAAAAATAGAAAACCTGTGGCGTGTGAATAATTTGTCAGTTTCCGAATTATTTCAATACGATGGTTCGGGACTTTCGCCTACAAATGGCGTGTCAGCAAATTTCTTTGTAGGAGTATTAGAATTTATGAAAATGAAGAGTAAAAACAATGAGGCTTTCTACAATAGTCTACCGATTTCAGGAACCAACGGCACGCTCAAAAACTTTTTGGACAATACAACTCTTCAAGGAAAAGTTCACGCTAAAAGTGGCACAATATCCCGAGTAAAAAGCTACACAGGCTACTTAGAGCTACCAAACCGAACCTTAGCATTTGCCATTTTGGTTAATAATGCCAACGGAAGTTCGAAAGAAGTTACGGCAAAAATTGAACAGTTTTTATTGGAAGTAAGTAATTCTACTTTACTAAAATTGAACACAACTAATAGTAAACCACAATAGACACAATAGAAAACAAAGAAAAAATAAATTTTAGAGCACAATAGATTAATACCTGAAGGTATTTTAAGAGATTTAACTCACTTTTTAATGCTTAAAGTATTTACCTAGTGTTTCTATTGTGGTTTAATCTTTAATTTGGTAAAGTAGAAGTAAGTTAAAAAATTAATAGCCAGCAAGCAGCAGTCCAATATCGTTGGCAGTAATCCCGTAATATTCACCAATTAAGCGGTTTACTAAAATTCCACCATACACATACGCGCCGTTTCGAAAACCAGCACTTTCGCCAACAGCTTGTTTTACACCGCCCGAATGCCCAACTTTTAGCATCATGGGGGCAAATATATTACTAAGTGCCATAGATGCTGTTCGTGCCACGCGCGACGAAATATTGGGCAAGCAATAATGAATCACGCCATGTTTTTCGAAATACGGGCTTTCTAATGTGCGGCATCTCGAAGTTTCGAAACAGCCGCCCTGGTCTACACTCAAGTCGATAATAACAGCCCCAGATTTCATGGTTTTCACCAACTCTTCGGATACCATAAATCGCTCTGAGCCATAAATATAACGTAGATTTCCAATCACGGCATCGGCCGAAGCCAAGGCTTTAAATAAAACTGCCGGATGAATAACCGATGTGAATACTTGTTGCCCAAGGTAATGCTGAATTTTGCGTAATTTGCTTATATCGTGATCAAAAATTTTAACTTGTGCACCCAACGCCAAAGCCGTTCGAGCCGCCACTGTACCTGTAATGCCTGCACCCAAAATGAGTACTTCGGTAGGCGAAATTCCAGCAACTCCACCCAACAGAATCCCTTTTCCACCGTGCTCATTACTCATCAATTCGGCAGCTACCGCAATAGCAGTGCTACCTTCAATTTCGGAAATAGAGCTCACTACGGGAAATATTTTTTGTTCGTCGCGAATCAATTCATAAGCAAAAGCATTCATTTTCTTTTTCATCAAAAGCGAAATACTTTCAGCCGTAAGATTGTTGAGCTGCAACATCGAAAAAACAGTGGATCGATCATGCATCATTTCAATTTCAGTCAAAGTTGGAGGAGTGATTTTCAGCACTATATCGGCCGAAAAAACATCCGATGGCGAATCGACCATAAAAGCACCAGCCTCGCTAAATTGCAAATCGGAATAAGCCATTGCCTCACCCGCACCTCGCTCAATATACACACTGTGACCTTCTTCGGTAACTATTGAAACACCTTCGGGAGTTAATGGTAAACGCGTTTCGAGAGCTTTATCTTCTTTGGGAATACCAATTGACAATCGGGGTTGGCGGGCTATTTCGCGTAGCAAACATTCTTCGGGAAAAAGCGAACGTTGCGTTTTTGGATCGAGTTTCATTATATTATTTGAAAAGTGAATAATCGGTAGCGACTACAAAACTAAAAACAATTATTTAAATAAACAAACAAATAGCCCAAAATCAGTTTTTAATTTCCAATTACGAATTAAATTATTGCTTCAAATTTCTAACTTCGAACATCTGACTTCTAACTTCTGACTTTTATTTCCTATCTTTGCAGCCCTTATGGACAGCAAAAGAATTAATGCACATATTGCAATTATTATAGCCAATCTCTTTTTTGGATTAAACAATCCCATTTCGCGGTCGTTGATGCCCGAAATAATTGATCCAATTGCTCTTACCTATTTCCGTTTAGCTGGTGGAGCAATTCTTTTTTGGGCTTCAATTATTTTTGTAAAATATGAGAAAGTACCATTTAAGGATATAATATTATTATTTTTTGCTGCTTTTTTTTCACTATCGGTCAATCAAATACCATTTTATTATGGCCTTTCGAAAACATCGCCTATAGATGCATCCATTGTGGTTTCTACCTTACCAATTGTAAGCATGTTGCTTGCCGCCCTAATTATCAAGGAACCAATTACTTTCAAAAAAGCTTTAGGAGTTATAGTTGGAGCTTCGGGAGCATTATTTTTGATACTTTCAGAAGACATTTCGAAAGTTGGCAGTGGCAATTTAGTTGGAAACCTAATTGTATTCTGTGCTGTCATTTCGTTTGCGCTCTACCTCAATTTATTTAAAAAATTAATATCAAGATATTCACCATTTACCATTATGCGCTGGATGTTTCTGTTTGCAGCCATACAAACTTACCCATTTTGCCACAGTTATATAGAAGCAGTTAACCCAGAGATATTTAACGGTTCGGTAATGTTACGAGTAGCATACATTATTATTTTCGCCACGTTCATTTCGTATATCCTACTTGGCGCAGCGCAAAAAAACTTACTGCCCACCACGCTTAGCATGTACAATTACACACAGCCAATTATTGCATCGCTGGCTACCATTGCCATGGGGCTCGATGTGTTTGGATACGACCAATTAATAGCAATTGTTTTGGTATTTGTTGGTGTTTATATTGTAACACAAAGTAAAACACGTGAACAAATAGAGGCTGAGCGAGCACAAAAATCAGTCGAAAAGACTTTGTAACACAGCAACCGAATTGAGCCCATTGAAGCCCGAAATGTGTAAGCGATAGTATTCAATAAGCGTTTTGAGTAGTTCGGCACGTTGCGTTCGTGCCAAAGTTAGATTATTCATTGTAAAATAATCAATACCCCCCAAGGCACATAGGGTTTTAGCCTGCACATCGCCAACATAATGCGCATGAAGCGGTTTATCCCACCGAAACTCGCCATTAATCAAATCAAAATATTTTCCTAATTCAATATCCAGATGCGGTTCGAAACCCAAATAACGGGTTAATTTTAGCATAAAAACAAGATGAAAATTAGCGGGAATATCCTGTGTGCAGTCTAATACTTCGATGGATTGACAAAGAAAAAGAAAAAGATGCTCGTCGGGCGTGCTGTGTTTAATACTTCTGAATAACAGTTCGGAAATAAAAAGAGCAAGTGCATTTTTTATTGGGTCGAAAGGAATACCTGTCAACGGCAAATCAATCCGAATATCTTTGATTGAGTGAATTTCTTTAGCCGGATTGTAAAACAAATCCATATCAACAACATTTAAAGGCTGAAATATAGCCGCTTTAGTTGCAGAACGCTTGTTAGAAATGCCACGCACCAAAAAGGAAGTGCGACCATACATTTCAGTATATATAGTAACAATCCACGAAGTATCGGAATATTTGGTGCTATGCAGTACAACACCTCTCGTTTTTGTTAGCATAAATAGCGTTTTATCTTTGCAAATATACTGTTTATTTGCGAAAGGAGTGGAAATTGGTATACAAAAAAACGAGCAAAAAAGCATTTTTGATATGCAAAAGCTGTCTCATTGATTGTTTCAAGACATAATATCACCATAAGCTAAGAATTTAATTATCTGAAATTCAAAAAGATAAGAAATAATTAAAAATATTTCGAGCAAACTGTTTGCAGATTGAAAAAAGTGCCGTATATTTGCACCCGCAATTGAGAACAACTTTTGTGTCAATAGCACCGACCAGAAATGGTCCCTTCGTCTATCGGTTAGGACGCCAGGTTTTCATCCTGGAAAGAGGGGTTCGACTCCCCTAGGGACTACTATAAATTAAGAAATAAAAAAAATAAATTTGAGATGGCAAATCACAAATCTTCGATAAAAAGAATTCGTCAAACAGAAAAGCGCAAATTGCACAATCGTTATTACGCTAAAACAGCTCGTAATGCAGTTCGTAATTTACGTGCAACAACAGAAAAAGCAGTTGCAGCCGAAATGTTACCAAAAATTAGCTCTATGCTTGATAAATTAGCTAAACGCAACATTATTCACAAAAACAAAGCTTCGAACTTAAAATCGAAACTTACCGTTTTCGTTGCTAAATTAGCATAATTGCTTCTTGCAAAAAATACAGAAGCCCTTTTCCTTACGGAGAAGGGCTTTTTTGCCATGTATATTATAGCAAAAAAAGGTGTAATGGACAAAATTAATGCTATTTTGAGCATCAATTCTTTCAAGTGGACAAATTTAATGCTCAAAATTTAATGTGTATTTTGTTGATTCATTTTTACTTTTTACTTTTGTCTATCGAACTAAACGGAAGCAAGCTCTGCTGGGGAGCAACTTGCCAGGGATATTTCGATTGGCGACGCAAAAAAGTCGAAAATTAAGAGCTGTCTTGTATAGATAGCTCTTTTT
>CAMDNO010000178.1 GCA_945902955.1 Porphyromonas cangingivalis | reverse complement strand
ATTACTTTATTGGTTGCAAGCATTTTACCTGCGTTGTCGAATACTGCGTAGTAAGTCGATGAAACTTGCTCTAAACGATCGAGTGTTAAGAATAGATCATTAGTAGTAGGGTTAGGATAGGCTGCTAAGTTGAGATTGATATCGGTTCGCTCCACACCAGAAATAACCGAGATTTCCCATGGGAGCTGTATGCCTTCATGCACCGATCCGGAAGAACCGGAGCTAATATTATTCACAACTTGTCCAACGGAATAGCTCACAGATCCTTCAGTACCTGAGGAGTTTCCTCCCGAAGTATTCGCACTTGTTTGTGCACTTGTATGCTGCATTCCCCAGCCTATTGTCAGGAGAAGAAGCATGGTTAATTTAGATTTTATGATTCTTAATTTCATGAATGATAGGTTTTGTGTGTTGTGTGTATCTGAATAAAAATAACTGATTAAATTTTCACAAATTCTACACGTCTATTCTGCGCTTTCCCTTCGGGAGTATCGTTTCCACTCATTGGTTTGCTTTCGCCAAGTCCTTTGCTTTTTAATCGGCTGGCACTTATTCCGGCTTTTACCATAGCATCGAGAACAGCTTTGGCGCGGGCTTCAGAAAGTTTAAGGTTAGCAGCTGTGTCGCCATCGCTGTCGGTATGCCCTTCCACGCTAAATTTGAGTTCGGGGTGTTCGGTCATCATTTTAACCACATAATTAATAGTACCCATACTTTCGGGTTTAATGGTTGCTTTCGCAACATCGAATTTTATACCTGTGGTTACGAATTTACCATTTGTCAGAAACTTATCGTACAAGGGCACTGCACCTTTGGCAATACGGAAGTTTTTGGAATAGCCATGATTATCACTTCCACATTGCGCTCCAAATGATATTCCGGTAGGATTGTAGCCCAGATTGGGGATATTAATTACCCTTGCATCGTCCAAATAAACTTTTAATGCTCGCTTGTTAAATGAAATAGCAACGTGTCGCCATTTTGTCGATTTATCGTAGACACCCGATTTGTAACCAGGATAATAATTTTGGCCAATACCACTTCCGTCAACACTATTTTTATAGATACGGATATATTTTTTTACATACGAAACCGTTTTATCTAAATTCTTTTGATTTTTAAAATCGAGAAAATAAATGTGATAGTTTCCAGCAATTTGTTCATTAAAATAAGCATCAAACTCGATGGTAAATTCCTCTGGCAGATAATCTTCTTTTGCATTTTTCAACAATGGCACTATACCTCCGCCACCATTCATATTGCATCTAATGTGGTAAATAACATTGCCGCCATCAAAACTTGCGTTCTCAAATTCCCCTTCCACCAAATCCCATTTACTCGGAAACTCGCCGTTTTGTTCTCCTTCGAGGTTGTCCTCAAAAATAATCTCGGTTCCGGGCACAAAATCGTATTTAGCCCATGTGAGTGTAGGTTTTGTCGCAGCAGTTTCGTTTGATGTTTTCGTTGAATTAGTGCTTTCGGTTACTGTTTCAGACTTCGAAGTATCTTCGGCTTTTTCCACTTTTTTCTTTCCTGTTACAGCATTGTCAACACTTTCTTCTGCCTTGTCGAGTGTTTTGTCAACTGCTTTGTCGGCTTTTTGTTCAATACGTTTTTCAATCTGCTTTTCGGCATTCTTTTTTACATTTTTCATTACTTTGTTCAAATTTATCTGCCCTGTTGCACTTATCCCAACAAGCATCAAGCTAAAAACGAAAATGTGAAATTTTGGATTCATACTGTTTAATCTTTAATGTAAATATTTGTGTGTGTGTGATTTTTATATATTTTGCGATGCAAAATAAAACTATTTATTAATAATTATCTTTCTACTTAAATATTTGAATTCAAAAAACTTATATTCGAGACTATTTAATTTATATTCGTTCCAGACTTTGAAGCACTTTTTCCTTAAAACGTGTTGCAACGGGTACTTGAGTTTTATCAGTTAAGCTTAACGAACCTCCATCGGCTTTGTGATAACATGTTATGTGTTTGGAATTTACCAAGTGCGACTGGTGGGTACGTATAAAACCGCAATTCTCGAGCATGGAGTTGTATTCTTTTAAATTTTTGGAAACGACTACCGGTTTACGCCCTGTAACGTAAAAGGTAGTATATGCACCATCGGCTTGCAGGCGGATTATATCGTCGAGCTGAATGACGTGAATGGAATCGGAAGTGCGCAAAACTATTTTCGATGGTTGTTGGTTGTTCTGAAAATTCTGAAGCAAAGCATTGAACTTTAAACCTGACTCTGTGGCCTCTTCTTTTCGTTGTGCTTTGCGGATAGCCTCTATAAAATCACCTGATGTATAGGGCTTTAACAGATAATCGAGCGCACTGAATTTAATGGCTTGCAAAGCATATTTTTCGTAAGCGGTAATAAAAATAATGTTGAAATTGATTTGTGGTAAGCGTTTCAATAAGTCGAAAGCAGTACCATCGGGCATATCCACATCGAGCAACACCACATCGGGTTGATGTATGAGAATGGCTTCGTAAGCCGAATTTACATTTTCGGCCTCGGCAGATACGGATATTTCGGGAAAAAACTCAGCCAGCAATCGCTTGCTTTGTTCTCGGGGCGACAGCTCGTCGTCAACGATTAGTATTTTCATAAATTTGCCCCCTATCCCCCTTAAAAGGGTAAAGAGATGTTAATGTTAATAAGTCTATGTTTTGTCTTTAATCTTTTTTCTTTGCTCTTTAATCTTTCTTAAACGGTACATCAATACTCACCAACGTTCCTTTTCCGGTTTGCGGATTAGGACTACTGATTTTCAGTTTTTCAGTATTATTGCCTGCTATATTAAGTCGTTCGCGAGTAATGTCGAGTGCAAACGATTTGTGATTTATATGTTGCGTAGCGGTTTGGAAGCCTTTTCCATTATCGGCTACTGTAAGTGTAAGGGTATTATTTTCGAAACCAAACTGAATCCTGATTTCGCCTCCAACCATACCCCGCACACCATGCTCAATGGCATTTTCGATAAATGGTTGTGCTATCATAGGTGGAATCTCAAATTGCTCGGGGTCAATTGCTTTGTCGACTTCAATTGTATAACTAAACGATTTTTCGAAACGCAATTGCTGCATCATTAAGTAGTTTTGTAAAAATTCAATTTCGACATCAAGACCAACAAACTCTACTGCCGAATTTTCGAGAATCTGACGCATCAACCTTGAATATTGTGCCAAATAATCCGATGCTTCGTTTCCTTTATTTGTTTGTATATACTGATTGATAGCATTTAAGGTGTTGAACATAAAATGAGGATTCATTTGCGAACGTAGCAATTTTTGTTTGAGTTCGGCTTGTTGCTTTTGTTGTTTCAGTTGTTTACGCCTGTAAAGAACAAAAGCCAACAAGCTCAACAAAAGCACAATAACTACAATTGATGTGATAATTATCTGCGCTCGTTGGAGTTGAAGATTGTTCAACTTATTTTCATTGTCCAGCCTTGCAATTTCCTTTTCCTTTTCTGAAGTTTGGTATTTCACTTCCAAATTCTGCATTGTTTTCTGTACTTCGGTATTTCGGATTGAATCAAGTCCTTCGCGGTAATTTTGTGCATGAAAATAGGCAGACTTCCAATCTCCTAATTTAGCATTTATTTTAGCTAAAATCCTATGTGCATCGGCTTCTTGTTCGGGATAAGTTTTCAAACCCTGAGCCTTATCCAAAGACTCCTGAGCATATTTTTTTGCGTCTGCAAATCGATTTAAATCGAGTAAAATGCTCGCTACATGAACTCCATCAACAAGTATTTGATAGCTACGTTCTGTTTGTTTAGCAATGTTCAATGCTTCGAGGCTATTTTTCAAAGCCTCCACATATCGTTTATCGGTTTGTAGCAAAATACTTCTATTTGATAATGCTGTACTCATTCCATTCAGATATTCTTCTTTTTTCGAAAGCACATACATTGAATCGTACCATTGATAAGCTTCTTTATGCTTATTCAGTTTTTCGGCAATCCCGCCTAAGTCATTAAAAATTGCTGCCCGAGTAGATAAACTTGTGTTGTCGGTTTTATTTGCAATTACATAAGCTTTATCAACATAATATTTCCATTTAGCCACATCAGTTTCTTTAAACAATTGCCCCACATGCTGATAATAATAGGCCAGATTTTTCAGCTGTCCAGAAGCTTCTTTATTTTTCAACGCCTTCAATTCAAAAGCAATAGCAGTTTTGTAGTCGCCCAAACTTTCATGCTCAGTGCCAATATTCATCATAGCCATTGCCACTTTGTCAAGATTCTTAATTTCGGTAAATGCTTTTAAGGCTTGGTGGTAATAATTCAAAGCTGTCTGCCTGTCGCCTTCGTAACTGGCATTATTTCCCAAAAGATTATTGATTATACCAATATCATTTTTCAAATTAGCTTTTTGTGCCAATACCAAAGCCTTTTTAAATGTCTGGTTGCTTTTTTCTATTTCATTTAGTTCGCCAAGATAATCGGCCAAATACTTATAGCTTTTAACAATAGCTACGGTATCTTTCGTTTTTAGGGCACGGTAGTTTTCTTTCAACAAACTTTGCAACGAATCATCTGCATATAGCAAAGCACTATGCAAAAAGAAAAAGCAAATTAGTATAAGTTTTGGAAATCCGACCATAATCAAAACTGAATTTTATTTATATGCAAATATATTCATTTTTTTTAATAATATGCGTTATTTACTCATTTATGTTTATAATTCAAAAAATCTAATTATCTTTATCCACTTTCTTTCACAATAACAACTAATTTACAAAAACAGCTAAAAATCCAGCAGTTTAAAATGTTTTATCGAATATTATTATTGACTTATTTCCTTTTTTGGGGCACAATCCTTACGGCACAGAACAACGAAAAACAACTTTTTAAAGTTGCATGTTACAATGTTGAGAATTTTTTCGATTGTAAAGATGACTCTTTAACCAACGATTCCGAATATCTGCCGGGAGGTATGCGCGGTTGGAATTACGATAAATATACTCAAAAACAAGCCAACATTTCCAAAGTCATTGCTGCTATAGGCGGTTGGGAAGCGCCAGCATTGGTGGGTTTATGCGAAGTAGAATCGGAAAAATGCTTGTGGGATTTGACTCGTTATTCGGGTCTTAAAAATATGAAATACCATTTTGCTCACTTCGAATCGCCCGATGCACGAGGAGTAGATGTGGCCTTATTATACCAACCCAATGTTTTTAAACTCACTCATAAACAAGCTATTAAAGTAAAATTCCCTTTTTCGAGTGGCACTACTCGCGACCTGCTTTTTGTAAGTGGCATTATTCCTACTGGCGACACTTTACATGTTTTTGTATGTCATTTCCCTTCGCGCTTGGGAGGTGAGTTGGAATCGGAAGAAAAGCGTAACTTTGTAGCTTCGATTTTACGTCAAAAAACAGATAGTTTATTTGCATCCTGTAAAAATCCGAATATAGTAATAATGGGCGATTTTAACGATTATCCCAACAATAGGAGCATGCAAGAGGTGTTGGGTGCAGCAAAACCGAAAAAACCTTATGAAAACAACAATTTATATAATTTGATGTTTTCCATACACGAAGCCGGAAAAGGTTCGCATAAGCACAATGGAGAATGGGGCGCATTGGACCAAATCATTGTTTCGGGAAACTTGCTTACAAACGAGCAGTTTAAATGCACCAAAGCGCAAGTTTTTGAAGCTGACTTTCTGCTCGTCGACGACGAAAAGTTTCTTGGCAAACAACCTTTCCGCACGTACAACGGCATGAAATATCAGGGTGGATTTGCCGACCATTTGCCGGTGTATGTAGATTTTGAAATAAAAACTACAAATTAATTTCTACCCAATAAATTGCATTATATTACAACTTATATTATCTTTGTACTATGAATAGAAAAATTATAGCCTATAAAAACTATTTTGTTGATTTTTTAAATACACTTAATGAACAGGAAAAGAAAAAAGTTTTCTATGTTTTAGAAATGCTTAAAGCCCATGATCGTATTAGCACTAAATTTGTAAAACATATTATAGATGGGATATATGAACTAAGAGTAGAATATAACAGTAATATCTTCAGGCTATTTTTCATTTTCGATAAAGAAAATATTGTTGTTTTATTTAATGGATTTCAGAAAAAAAGTCAGAAAACACCTCCAAACGAAATGGAAAAAGCGAAACAATTAAAAAATGAGTATTATGGAAACAAATAAAGATATTATTGATGTTGATTTAATAATGGATCAACTTTATGGAAAAGAAGGATCGCCCGAAAGAGAAGATTTTAAAAAAGAGGCCTACAATTATTGTATGGGGCAACTGATTCATGAAGCAAGGAAAGAAGAAAAAGTAACTCAATTGGAATTAGCGAAAAGAATTGGCGTTGATAAAAGTTATATTTCACGAATCGAAAAAGGACTGATTGAACCCGGAGTAGGAACTTTTTATCGAATTATGAACGCTCTCGGTTTGAAAATTGAAATTAGCAAACAACTTGCTTAAAGTTACACAATGGAAATTCAACTTTTTATTCCTTGTTTTATCGACCAATTGTATCCCGAAACGGGATTTAATGTGATAAAAATTCTTGAAAAAGCGGGCTGTACTGTTCGTTACAACCCCGAACAAACGTGCTGTGGTCAACCGGCTTTTAATAGCGGTTATTGGAGCGAAGCGGCATCGTTGGCCGAAAAGTTCCTGCGCGATTTTGCTGCCTCTACTCCCATCGTTTCGCCATCAGCTTCATGTACGGGTTATATTATTCATCAATACGATAAAGTGCTGAAAGATAAACCCGAATTGCTCGAAAAACATGCACTTTTAAAAAGTTCAATTTTCGAATTGTCCGATTTTTTGGTAAATAAATTGAATATAGATGAATTTGATGCAGTTTTCCCACACAAAGTAACCTTTCATGATGCCTGTTCGGCTTTACGTGAATACGGTGTAAAAGAAGAACCACGTCGGCTGTTGCACAAAGTAAAAGGACTCGAACTGATTGAAATGAAAGAATGCGAAACCTGTTGTGGTTTTGGTGGAACTTTTGCAGTGAAGAATCCCGACATTTCGGCTGCTATGGCCGAAGTAAAAGTATTGAGCGCACTCGAAACCGGCGCTGAATATATTGTAAGCACCGAAGCATCGTGCCTAATGAATATTAATGGCTATGTAAACAAGCATAAATTACCCGTAAAAGGCATACATTTAGCTGATATTTTAGCTAAATTTTAATCAGAAAAACAAGAATAAAAAAAGCGAAATCTAAAAGAAATCGCTTTTTTCCTGTTTTCCGCACGTTTTCGAAGTTTAATATTTATATTCTTCAATATCAATATTTTACGAAAAATAATTTTGAGATTTCGGTGCCTCGGTCTTATCTTTGTGCATGTTTGTACTCAAAAACATAGTATCATGTTTTGAATTAAATCGTTTTTCAGAGAACATAAGTCCACCTGTATAGTTTTAAGCCTCCTGATTCCAGTTCTTCGAGTTCCTCAGCCTCATAGTCTGGGCTAATGCTTCCTCCGGCGTTACAGGCTTCGATTGTGCGATATATTCCATTCGCTTCTTGCTGTCTGCCCACCAATTTATCGATGGTACTGCTGTCCATTGTTCCTTGGTTATCCAATTGGGTTTCTGTTGATTATCCATATTTATTGATTTAGCATAAACTTATATTCTATTACTTCTTTTTCCCAACTAAAATTGGGCTTTTTTGTTTCTAACGCAAGCAAATTAAAACCATTAATTTCAGTATTATAGCTTTTTTCGACATATAGTACCAATGCCGATTTACTGTAAGCAAACAGATTATTTTCGAGGGTGAATGGTAGATTCATGATTTATTAGAATTTTTCAGGGTTTGAATTCTGATTTGATTGGGTAAGTATTATCCGTTTTGATATCCCAAATAAAAACGTATTTAGGTCTTTTCGTTTTACTAATTAAGAATCTGATTAGATACCTTGGTTTACACAAATTTAAGCGAAGTTTCTTGCAGCTGTACACTCAAACTCTTTTAGTGCGTTAGCAAATTTTAATTTTTCTTCATTACTGAATTGCGCCCGTTTACCATTTACCATATAGCCGTTGAGCCTTTGGTAAAGCCACTCTTTACTTTTGCCAAAATAGGTTTTGGCAATATAACTTAATGACATTGCTTCAGCAATTTTTCCCAACTTATTTGCCATTATAAAATCCTCGTTATCTTCCACTGCTGCATTCAACCCAGCCATGACATTCGAAATATAAACTTCACGTTCACATGGTTGAAGTTGTTCTAAACGATGTGAGCGTTGCTCTTGAAATTCGGCACGTTCTGCAGTTGTTTTCAATATTTTATATTGTTCAATTTCTGCATGCATTTCTGGAGTTGGCAGGTATTTAGATGGGTTGATCATATTAACTAATATACACTAGAGGGTATTTTTCTGGATAGAGTAAACTGTCTATTTCTAAATCCACATCTAAGGCATCCCATCTCAAATCATCATCGCCCACCATTTTTACATTCATCACATCACTTACTTTGGCATCCTTAAACCAAGGGAATTGTGAGAACGGTAGAAAAAAATCACCCATTGATATTGAAAGTAGTAAGCCATTGGCTGTTACTGCAATTACCTTAGCGAAGGTGTTGGTTGAATTTTGTTTTGAAATCTTGTTCATTTTGTAATATTATTCAACTTTCGCAAGCTCTATTTAACCCGCTTGCGTTAGGTTTTTAAAATTTAAGTATTTTGTAAGTTTTTCATTTTCAGAGAATAATTTCTCCATTAACATTTCGGTTTCTATGTTGAAAATTTCGGACAATTCGGCTATAAGCT
>CAMDNO010000177.1 GCA_945902955.1 Porphyromonas cangingivalis | reverse complement strand
AAAATGTTTGATGCCGACGAAGTGCCCACAGCTGCCGGATTATTCAACAAAGTAAACGAAAATCCGGATAACGAAGGCGAAGAAAGTCTGGCTACCCGCATCCGTAACAGCTATTTCGAAATCGCTGAAAAACATCCCGAAGTAATTGCCCGTATTGCCGAACTGCCGGCACGGATAAAATCAGGAAAAGCATTTACGGCCAATCAGGTTTGTGTACTGCGGCGCAAAGGGTTGAGCTTGTTTACGCATATTGTGGAAATAGATGCTGAAAATCAAGAGGTAAAAGAAGTAACGTTTGAAGAAATGTTGGAGTTGATAAAATGCGAGTTTGAAACGCCTTACATTCCACTTTCAGCCAACTTTTGGTCGGCATACAATTCAGTAAAAGATTTTAAATCAATAACAAAAAAAGGTTTTGCTCCAAAATCATTAGAAGCCAAAGCACACGAAAACCTGAAATGTGCTTTAAAGATTTTAGATGCTAAAAACGATGGGTTGATGACTTTTATTAAAGTGCTGATTACGGATATTGAAAAATACAAAACCCTTTCAGACAGAACGTTGGGGCGTATAGGACGCAACCCGCTCAGTATAAAAGCAACAGAAATTGAAAAGAAAACATTTGTTGAAGAGATAAATTGGATTAAAAATAGTTTGGGTGCAGATTATCTGGATAGAATATTAAAACGCATTGAACATCAAAAAAATGAAGTGGTTATTGCGGTGGAAAATAATCGTTAAAGTTGTAAAATGGAATAAAGAAATAACTGATTTTAAATATTTATAGGATATGATTTTAACTTATAAAGCATTAGTATAAAAAAAAATAGTATATTTGCACCTCATTTGAAAAAATCGAACTAATTAAGATTAAATAATAAATTAAAATTTCCATGCAAAACAAAGGATTAATCAGGATTTTTGCCGTAGCACTCACATTGGTGTGTTTGTTTTACCTGTCCTTTACTGTTGTTACAAGTACCTATAACAAAAAAGCGAAAGAATATGCAGCAGGGGACAAACAGAAAGAGTACCAGTATTTAGATTCCGTTGCTAACGAGAAAGTATGGTTGGGTGCTTACACATTGAAAGAATGTCGCGAAAAAGAAATAAATCTTGGTCTCGACTTAAAGGGCGGCATGAACGTTACCCTCGAGGTATCAGTTTCCGACATTATTCGTTCGCTTTCGGGCTACAACACTTCTCCCAATTTCACCAAAGCATTACAACTTGCCACCGAACGTCAAAAAACAAACAGTCAGGTGCAATACCTCGATTTATTTGTACAGGCTTACAAAGAGTTAGACCCAAATGCAAAACTTTCGACCGTATTTAGCACGTTCGAATTGAAAGAAAAAATATCGTTGAACTCTTCCAACGAAGATGTTATCGGCGTACTTGAATCAGAAATTGATGGTGCTATCAGCAACTCATTTAATGTATTGCGTACACGTATCGACCGTTTTGGCGTTGTTCAACCCAACATTCAACGTGACAATAATAATACAGGACGTATTCTTATTGAATTGCCAGGTATTAAAGAGCCCGAACGTGTTCGTAAATTACTACAAGGTTCTGCCAATTTGGAATTTTGGGAAACTTATGAGTTTTCGGAAATTTACAGCAATCTTGCCGATGCTAATAAAGTTCTAGCTACCATCGGAAATGCTCCGGCAGTAGTCGACACAACAATAGTAGCGGTAGCACCAGCAGCACCAGCAGCAGCACCAAAAGCCGTTAATGCAGCCGATAGTTTAAAAGCTGCTTTAGCTAAAAAGCCAGTAGCAAAGACAGACTCAGCCAAAATGAACGAAGAGTTCAAAAAAGAAAATCCACTATTTGCACGTTTGCAACCAAACATTCAGAACGGCCAAATTGGACGTGGACCGATTGTTGGTATGGCTCATAGCAAAGATACTGCTCAAATTAACGCTTATTTAGCCACTAAACAAGTTAAAGAAGTATTGCCACGCGATTTACAAATGCGCTGGACAGTAAAAGCAATAGACGAAGGTGGTGAAATTTTCCAATTAATTGCCATTAAAGTTACCAGCCGCGATGGACGTGCACCACTCGAAGGCGATGTAATTACCGATGCTCGTAAAGATTTCAATCAAACATCCGCTTATGCTAACGTAAGCATGACAATGGATCAGGAAGGCTCGAAAACATGGGCTCGTATGACCAAAGAAAATATTGGAAAATCAATTGCCATATCATTAGATGGTTATATCTATTCTTTCCCAACTGTAAATACCGAAATTTCGGGTGGCAACTCGCAAATTACAGGTAACTTTACAGTAGAAGAAGCTAGTGACTTAGCAAACACCTTGAATTCAGGAAAAATGCCTGCACCCGCTCGTATTGTTCAGGAAGACATTGTTGGTCCATCGCTTGGTCAGGAAGCTATTAACAGTGGATTTATTTCATTCTTAATTGCGTTTATTTTGGTACTTATATATATGGTAGTATATTATGGCAAAGTACCTGGATTGATTGCCGATATTACTTTATTTGTAAATATATTTTTCCTTATCGGTATTTTGGCTTCTTTCTCAGCCGTTCTTACACTTCCGGGTATTGCTGGTATAGTGCTCACACTTGGTATGGCTGTGGATGGTAACGTAATTATTTACGAACGTATTAAAGAAGAGCTTCGCGGCGGCAAAACCATGGCTAAGGCTATTAAAGATGGATACGGTAATGCTATTTCGGCAATTGTCGATGGTCAGGTTACTACTTTGATTACAGGTATTGTATTGGCTATTTTTGGAACAGGTCCAATTAAAGGTTTTGCAAATACCTTGATTATTGGTATCGTAACTTCGTTTATCACTTCGGTATTCCTTACCCGCTTGATGCTCGAAATGTATGCATCGAAAGAAAAAGCAAAAGAATTACCATTCTCGACCAAATTGACCGAAAAATGGTGGTTAAATGCGAAACTCAACTTTCTTGGCGGACGTAAAGTGGCTTACACCATTTCTACTTCATTGATAGTAATAAGCTTAATCTCATTTGCAACACTTGGATTAAACCTTGGTGTTGACTTTAGTGGTGGACGTAACTATGTGGTACGCTTTGACGAGGCTGTAAAAACAGATGTTGTGCGTGGTTTATTGTCAAAATCGTTTGATGGAACAAGTGTACAAGTGATTACCATAGGTTCAGAAAATCAAGTACGTATTTCAACCAAATATAAAATTGACGACAATTCGGAAACTATCGACGACGAAATAGAAAGCAGACTATATAATGGGTTAAAACCTTTATTGAAACCTTCGGTTACAAAAGCCGATTTTGTGGCAAGTTCAATTCAAAGTTCACAAAAAGTAGGACCAACCATTGCAGATGATATAAAAACAGCGGCTATCTGGGCAATATTCTTTGCCATTCTCGCTATTGGACTTTATATCTTTGTCAGATTCCGCGAATTTGGCTATGCTATGGGAGCTACTACTGCCCTTGTACACGATGCTTTAATAACCATTGGTATGTTCTCGTTGGGCTACAAATTTATGCCATTCTCGATGGAAATTGACCAATCTTTTATTGCAGCCATTCTTACGGTAGTAGGTTATTCGGTAAATGATACAGTAATTATCTTCGACCGTATTCGCGAAAATGTAAATTTATATCCAAAACGCGACCGTATGCAGTCGATGAACGACGCTATCAACTCTACTTTAGGCCGTACATTTAGTACCTCGATGACAACATTAGTGGTATTATTCGCTATCTTTATTTTTGGGGGCGAAACTATCCGCGGATTTATCTTTGCCATGCTATTTGGTATTTTAATTGGTACTTATTCTTCGGTATTTGTGGCATCGCCAATTACCTACGAATTCTACAAACGCAAACAGAAAAAAGCAGAATTAAAGGCTGCTACCGAATTAAAAAAATAATTTTTTCGATCGTTTTATAAAAGCCAAAAGCCTTACCAACTCAAAAGGGTAAGGCTTTTATTTTAAAACTTTATATTAATGGTAGTTATTATAAGAATATTGTAAAAAACTTTTCAAAAAAAGTAGGCTAATTTGAAATTTCTTTTTAAATTTGCAAACCAAAATTCGAACATTCCTTTTTAACAAAAAATAAAAACAGAAAAAATAAAATTGAACGCATGAAAGCAATCATTAAAATCTTACTTGTAATTTCCATTCTGCTTCTCACATATCTGTGTATTATGAGTATTGTAACTCCTATTCAGTTTGATGCAGAAAAAGAGGCGCGTGAGAAAGTAGTTATTGAAAAATTAGTGGATATCCGTAAAGCTGAAGTAGAATACCGCGACCAAAAAGGCGTATACACCGACAAATTTGAAGATTTAATCAAATTTTTGAAAGCAGCTAAAAAGAAGACTGTATTAAAAGAAGGTTCACTCACCGAAAAGCAACTCGAAGCTGGTTTAACTGAAATTCAAGCAGCAAAAATTGTTCGCAGTGGCAACAGACAAGAAATTATTGCTAACGGACTTGAAGGTTTCCGTCGTGATACTGGCTATGTAGATATGATTGAAGCTATTTTTCCTGAAAAATACACTGCCGAAACAATTGACAAGATTGCAATAGTGCCTTTTACCGATGGTAAAACATTTGAATTGAAAGTTAATAACGAATATACAAACAAAAACAATATTAAAATACCTTTGTTTCAAGCATCAGTGGCTTATGAGGTTTATTTAAAAGACTTAAATCGTCAGGAAGTACTTAATAAAATTGATGTTCAAGCCAAACTGGCTCGATTCCCCGGATTAATGGTTGGATCGATTGACGAACCGAATAACAATGCAGGAAACTGGGAATAAACATATCTCCGATAAGGCATATCAGTTATCCATCCGACTTCAATCGGATGGATTTTCTTTATCTATACGTGATGAAGAAAAATCGGTCTTATCAACTAAAAATGGAAAAATAAATTTCCAAAAGCTAAACGAAGAAGAATTAACGACAGAATTTCTAAGTCAATTTGAAACTGAAATAAATTACAATACTGTTGAAATCACTGTTGAGAATGAGCTCTACACCCTAGTGCCTGAATTTTTCAATGAAAACGATACCTACCATACATTATTAAAATTTCAACATCCCGATTTTGACACAAAAGAAAATCTTGTTTTAAACAAAACAATTGGTAACTTAAAAACTAATCTTATTTTTGGTTGCCCAACAAAAATAGTAAATGCTATAAATAAGGTTTTTAGCAATTGTCAGCTTACACATACAATCGTTGAATTTTTAGAACATGTAGATGGTGTAAATGGGCTGTTTGTGTCAATGCGAAGCGCAAAAATGGACGTTGCTATCATTTCGGACGATAGACTATTAGTTGTCAATACTTATGCCTTTAGCAGCAGCGAAGATGTGTTGTATCATTTACTGAATGTAATGTATACGCTCAAACTACAAGCTGATAAACTTCGGCTAAACATTTTTTCGAATCAAGTCCAACCTGAATTACAAAAATTGCTAACAAAGCACATTCCAAACACAACTTTTCTACAATTAAATAATTAAATCAATGAGAATCATTAGCGGACTATACAAAGGTCGTAGAATAAGTGTTCCGGCGAATATTAAAGCAAGACCAACAACCGATTTCGCAAAAGAAGGTTTATTTAATTTGCTAAATAATCGAATGGATTTCGAAGATATAGATGTGCTGGATTTGTTTGCTGGAACAGGAAGTATCGGTATCGAATTTGTTTCGCGAGGATGCAGAAGCGTAATAGCTATCGAAAACTATGAAACTCAATACGCTTTTATCAGAAAAGTGTGTACACAACTAAAAATAAGCAATCTGCAATTGCTAAAAATGGACGTTTTTAAATTTATAGGCTCATCAAATCTAACATTCGACTTTATTTTTGCCGATCCACCCTACGAACTACCCATCTTAGAACAAATTCCCGATTTAATTTTCAAAAATGAGCTACTAAAATCGGATGGTTTATTTGTTTTGGAACATTCGTCAAAAAACGATTTCAGCCAACATCCACAATATTTAGATCATAGAGCTTATGGGAATGTTAATTTCAGCTTTTTTGGGTTTACTGCTACGGAGTAAATTTAATTTTGAAATTAAAAACGATAACGAAACCAGTCGATATCTACAAAACCAGCTTCACCAAGGTTATTATAGTTAAAAATACCGATATTATCGCCACGAAAACCTCCCCAACGTAGTTTATACGCTTCGCCAATGGGTTTGAAGTTTTCGCCATCAACACTGTAAAAATAGGTATTAATGGACTGACTGTCGACCACCGACCGCAGCCAAATAGTTGATGCAGAGATTGTTTCGCCCTCGCTTATTTTTCCATTATCGTTGTATTGTATACATTTACCTGCGTCAGTCATTTTTACACTAAGCGTACAATAATTTGAACCTCCATTAAAGTGGCTCAATCCAGCCTCTTGCCCTATCGCCATGCCCGAAATATCCATTTTTATATCCGCTTGCGTAACATTGCTTTTCACGTAACGCTGGCAAATTGTATTTCCGGCTTTAAAAAAAGCATTATCTTTCAACGGTTTAAATGCATGTAAACGCAAATAACCTTTACGTTCGGTCAACGACCATTTATCAACACGCGGTTGATAATTCCACATCCATTGCGGGTGTAGTTTCTTTTTATTGAATTCGTCGCTTCCCTGTGGAAAAGTTCGTTTTTGACCCTGAACAGGTTTTTCGTCCTCCCACACAGGTTCTCCCACATTATCGTTATCATAATCATTGCCTGCCATTGGCCAGCCATCAACCCAGGTTACTGGAAGCAAACTCACTGGTCGACCGTTTTCGTAGCCTCCGCCTTGATGCGTTACAAAATACCATTTTTTACCATCGGGACTATCGATAATTGTACCCTGATCAAAACGACCGCCTGTACTATCGGGATGCACCATCAAATAACTGATAGTCCCTTGTGGTGAAACATCGTACTTTCCCGGGTTGTGTTTTGTACCGGGAGTTCCATCGGGTTTAGTGCCATAAATATTTTTAGAACGAGCAATGGTAGCACGACGATCATAATCGGGCGGAAAACACTGATTATGATACACATAACAATAGCCATCGCGTTTAAAAATCTTATTTCCTTCGCCCCATGTTGCATGCGGAAGAATATTAGTACCTCTATTGGTTTGGTCGAGCGTTTTAATTTTCATCTTCTCCAAATCTCCATCGAGCAGTGTTTTTCCATCCCACGACATCTGGAAAAGAATTGGAAACCAGTTTTCTCCCGGATTACTTGTAACCATATACGCTTTTCCATCTTCGTCCCAAAGCGGACAGTTATCATCCCAGTTTATACCATAAAGTTCTTTTCCGTTCATGTCTTTCATTAATTCTACCTTCCACGGTCCAGTAATTTTCTTTGACGTAGCCACATAAATTCCACCTTTGTTGTAGGTTGTGAAATAGCACCAAAACTTACCTTCGTGATAACGAAGCGAAGCCGCATAAACACCTTTATCGTAATGATCCATAACGCGCCAGTCAAAACGATCATCCTTCAATTCTATGGGCAAATCTTTAATAACCGAACCAATTGTTTTCCAATTCACAAGGTCGCGAGAGTGCATAATCACAATTCCCGGCGAGAACTGAAAAGTAGACGAAATCAGGTAATAATCTTTGCCCACACGCAACACTTCAGGGTCGCTGTAATCGGCAGGAAGTATTACATTGCGGTAACGACCGTTACCCAACTCGCCCCAACGTTTTCCATCGTGCTGGGCAGTAACTACACTATATAAATTTATTAAAACAATTACTATTATTAATTTCGAAATCAATTTCATATTCTAATGCATTGAATTTTTGCAGCTTATAATTTAACTTCACCTACACTGACTAATTTTACCGGACCAACCAATCCTGCCGGTTGTAGTGCGCTGTTTTCCCGGTAATAATACCAAACAGTAAATGCTTTACGTCCCTGCGACGGACGTGGCTCATTTTTCAAGAACCAATCTGGATACGCTTTCATGGCATGCCCTTTATCTACGCCGCGATCACTACCCAAATCAAAGTCGGCAGGTTCTTTTTCGTCGCCAATCAGGCGGTTTGCCCAGTTGTTGGTTACGGCAATTTCAATTACATTTTCGCCATTTTTTAGAGCATCAGTAATGTCCACTTTGAAAGGTGGATACCACAAGGTTCCTTTATCCACACCATTAATTTTCACTTGTGCCAAATCATTCATTTCGCCCAAATCGAGTACAATACGCTTGCCTTTCGTAAATTCCTTTTTGCTGATTTTCACCTTTTTGGTATAAGTAGCTGTTCCAGCAAAATACATGATATCTTTATTTGCGTGCTTGCTAATATCAATTAGTTCGGGAAACTTTAGTTGAAATGGTGTTCCCAATTTTGGCACAAAAGCCACATTCCATTCACCTGAAACAACTTTACTGGCTGTTGGCTTAATGCTGATGTTTTTTTGTTTACCCGAAGCATAAGTAGCTGTTGCACTAATAGTATCGGCAGAACGCAAAGATGCCTTTCCATTAATATCTGAAGTAACAAAGTAATTGGCAGACGTTTTTTCGGTTTTTACATCTACCAAATGGTCGGTAGCATCGGTTGATTTTTGGAACACCACAAAAACGGTTTGCAACCCACGCAATTTCAGATTTACAGAGGTGCGTCCGTCCTTTTCGCTCCACACAGCAGCTTTGCGCATCGAGCAATCTTCGGCTTGCCACAACTCAGGTTGCTTGCCCGCAATGCGGAACGAAACCGAAATATTCTGAGGCGTTTTACTCATATTGGCTACAAAATAAATATCACTACCATTGGCTCGGCGGTGGTTCAACTTAATGTCATCGGCCTTTTCAGCTTTTTCAAC
>CAMDNO010000176.1 GCA_945902955.1 Porphyromonas cangingivalis | reverse complement strand
GCCAACTGGTATCCCGATTCAACCAAACGCGGCATGATGGACATCAATGTAAGTCTGAAAATTGAAGAAAAAGCAAAGCAATTGTGGAACGCAGGTTATTTGAATGCCCTGGTTCCTACCGATTTAATAGCAGATGGTCGTTTGAAACTGAATACAAAAGGAAAAACCGAAATTCAGGGACGCGAATTTGATGCTGTTGTGTTTATAGCTCCTCAATATGCCCGAAAATCAACATTTGATTTCCTGAAAAGCTATGTTGACAAAGGTGGTAAACTCATGGTGGAGGGTACGGCAACGCACGATTTTGATGGAAAAGACATACGCAAACAATGGAACGAAATTGTGGATAAAGCAACCTGCAAGACATATTCAGTAAATGATATTCCAAAGCTTGGCATTTCAAAACGCGAATTTCCAAACGGCGTACTGAACGAAGATGGTTCGTATACTTTTACAAACATTAAAGACGCTCAAACACTAAAATCTGGCAAAAATGGCGATACTTTCACCATTAAATGTAACGGTTTGGCTGCCATAAAAACATCAGATTCCGGAAAATTAGAAAAACTTGTTGCAACCGATTTTATATCACTTATGATGAATGGAAAAACAATTCTAAGCGTTGAAAAACCGACTGATATTTCTGTAGTTGTGAACAATGGAATTGCTGAAATTACATTTGTGGATAAAGATAAAAGCAATAAACTAACGACAGACTTTTAAACCGGGATACATTAATTCCTTGCAATCGGATTTGCCTTTATATAAATAAGCAAAAGCTGGCTAGCATAAGGTCATATTTTTAGTTTTTCTTGAAATTGCGAGATTTCACGATAATCTCGCAATTTTTATAAATTATTTTTCTTTAATATTGAGTTGAAATCATTCGATCGGATAAAACTTTGTTTGATTTTATTTACTTGTATAATAGTCAGAAATCCTAACTCTTCCAATCCTTTCAGGTCGCTACGTGCTGTAAAATTAGATACCTGAAATCGGTTTTCTATTTCTTTAGAATTCAACACCCTATCGGGTTCATCATGCAATAATTTAATGATTTGCGCCTGACGTTCATTGATGTTTGGTATCTTAAGGAACTGGGCAGCGTGTTTTGCTTCACGTTGTTTACGTCTGATATATTCCTTTAAAGCATCGAAAGCTTTTTCCATTGTTTTCAGATGATAAGTAACAAAGTAGGTTATGTCATTCTCATCATTCTCAGTGTATAAGTATGCCTTTTCGTACTGATTTTTTGTGTCTTTAATAATTCTCGATATGGAAAGATATTCAGTGAGCCAGTAACCTCTTTTTAGCATATACCAATAAAACAAAGTTCTGGCTGTGCGTCCGTTTCCGTCACTAAAAGGATGAATCCATGCTATCATAAAATGTATAATGATCCCCTTAACGATTGGGTGAATAAAGTCACCTTTGTCTGTATTAAAAAACACACACAATGCATTGAGTAAATCAACAATTTCAGTATGAGAAGGTGGCTGATGCACTACCTCGCTGGTAGTATGGTTCACTACAAAAACCTCGTTGCTTGTTCGAAAAACACCTTCTTCCTCAGGCTTTTCTAATGTATTCTTTGTAATTAAACCATGTAAATAGAGTAAATTCTCAGGTGTAAGATCATCATCTCTGTGCTGTGTAATGTACTGAATAGTTTCGTAATTATTCAATATCATTTGCTCCGATCTGTTTTTTGGTTTAAGTTCTTTCTGAAGCATCTCTTTTGCCTTTTTTCGTGTGGTAGCTGCGCCTTCCATCTGACTGCTTGAGATAGCTTCTTCCATTATAGAACTGATTAAATACCTCGACTTATCTGTTTCAGCTATACTTACATTACTTCCTAGGCTGCCCCCAATATTCAAATCGAAATTATGAAGCATTTTAAGCACATAATCGGTTGATGTAAACGAAAACAGATATTTTCCAAAAGGAATATATTGCCTTTTTAATAAACGACTAAACTTAACAGCTGTCCAAAGCTCAAGGGGTGTTAGTGTTGTTTTCTTGTATTTTACTTTATCCCAATATAAATACTCACTGTTGATGGACTTAACAAGTTCACCTGATTGAAGCTCCAACAAATGCTTCATGCCTGTTTTCAATAATTCATCGGGTTTTATTGATGGTGCGGGCTCTATCATGGTATAAAAATTTTTTAGTGTGAACAAAAATAAATAAATTTTGCGAGATTCTTGCAAAATCTCGCAAAATCTCGCGATTATTTTTTATTTTACACAAACACTAGTTGCAACAACCCTTTTTTATCTTTCCATTTCCGCTATCTGCAACCCACAATGATTGATTTTTTCATCAATAGTGGATAAGAGACTGAAAATAAAACATATCTTACACTCCAAATGAAACATTTTTCTGAACGATTGTTACAAAAATCACATAATAAAAACATTGTTCTGAATTACTTTTGTAATAAAATCAATTTTAATATAATACGCATGAAAACAAAAATCATTATTTTACTTGCTGTAAGTTTTGTACTAATAATTGCTGTGAAAGCTGCCGTAAAACCAAATTCTCTTTTTACAAATAATGGTGTACTCCAACAAGGCGTTGAAGTGCCGGTGTGGGGAACTGCTGCCGAAGGCGAAAAAGTGACCGTGGAATTTGCAGGACAGACCTTGACTACGACAGCTATAAATAACAAGTGGATGGTAAAACTGAAACCATTAAAAGCTATTTCAGAACCTCAAACCATGATAGTAAAGGGTGAAAATACGGTTACAATTTCCAATATTTTAGTTGGCGAAGTGTGGCTTTGCAGCGGACAAAGTAATATGGGTTTTCCGCTTCGCGCTGTGAAAGCCATTAATGGTTATCCTTCTATAAACGAGGTGTTGAAAGATGCACAAAACTATCCGCTTATCCGTCAGTTTTCTGTTCCACTAAAAAAATCAACAGATATTCCGGCAATTGTGGACGATGTAAATGGAAAATGGAACGTCTGCGACAGTAAAACCGCTGAGAATTTTTCGGCTGTGGCTTACTTTTTCGGTCGCGATTTATTTAAAAAACTAAACGTGCCTATTGGTTTAATCAATTCGTCGTATGGCGGAACAGCCTGCGAAAATTGGATGAGCAAAGAAACGCTCGAATCCTTTCCTGAACTGAAAAGCATTATGGAAAATTATACTAAAAACCTAAAAGATTTTGGTCCGAAATTGCAGGGCTATTTGATGAATGAAGCTTCGTTATTACAACAATACAGCGTTGATTCAGCACTGGCAGTTCAGCAGGGCAAATCCTTACCTAAAAAACCTGCTGCTCCCATGAGTCCTGCCGAACGTGGCGGTCCTACCGGGTTGTGGAATACCATGCTTTATCCATTGATTCCGTACGCCATAAAAGGCGCTGTCTGGTATCAGGGCGAAGCCAATGCAAGTCGTGGCATTCAGTACCGCACTTTGTTGCCGGCAATGATAAATAACTGGCGAACAGAATGGAAGCAAGGCGATTTTCCGTTTTTGATTGTGCAAATTCCGGGTTGGAAAAATCATTATCCCGAACTGAAAGAAGCGCAACTCTTAACCTGGCAAAAAGTAAAAAATACAGCGATGACGGTTACGTACGACTGTGACGATACGCTCGATGTGCATCCCGGCAACAAACAACCTGTTGGTGAACGATTGGTATTAGCTGCCCGAGCAGTGGCTTATGGCGAGAAAATTGTATATTCGGGGCCGGTTTATAAATCGATGAAAGTAGATGGAAACAAAATTATACTTACCTTTGACCATGCAGGAAGCGGTTTAGTAGCCAAAGGAGGCGAATTGAAAGATTTCACCATTGCCGGAGAAGATAAAAAATTTGTAACAGCTAAAGCGGAAATTGTAAAGGATAAAGTGGTTGTTTCTGCCAATGGTATCGATAATCCGGTGGCAGTTCGTGCAGGTTGGCGCTTTTGTCCGCAAATGAATTTGTACAACAAAGAAAATTTGCCTGCAACGCCGTTTAGAACGGATGTGCAGTGAGCAAACCTGCCCCCTAACCCCCTAAAGGGGGAATAAGAAATATTAGTGTTGTTCATAATAACAAGAAGTAAGAATGAAAATTGAATCGAACATACAAAACTGTTGTAACTTCAACTCCCCCTTCAGGGGGTTGGGGGGCAGTTTTCTAATTTTTTTTTTATTGCCCAATTTTATTTTTGCCCAATTTAATCTCCGTTTTGCTGTGCAGCAATACGACCATGCGCTATACAATAAGCTAACAAGCAAAACTATTGCTGATAATTCAAACATTATCCAAACCCAAACCGGAACCTGGGAAATCAGCAAAACTGAAAAACAAATTGACGCTGAAACTACAGAGTTTTTGGTGACTTTTCGTTTGACGAAAGGAGTTGAAAAATCGGCTGCAACAGTGGTTGAGTTTCAGTTTGATAACTGGAACAAAGATAATTACTTGCTTTTGCCGGCTTCGGCTTACAACGGGAATCGTTACGAATCGCGCCGCATAGCATATTCACCAAAGTTGAATGACATTCGTGATATTGGCAAAGACAAACCGATGATCATTTCGGATGTACCGCGTTTGAATATTGCCGATGGCGTGTCGCGCATTCAGGAGCGAAGTGGCAGTATGGCTTCACCCTCCATTGGTTTTCAGTCGGTTGATGCAAAAACAGGCTTTTTCCTGACCACCACACAAGCCAACGCTTATGGTGATTTGGGAATCAATATAGAAGAATCCCGCGACCGTAAAAACGCTGCTATTTCGCTGTGTTCGCCTTTGGTTCGCGAGCAATTCAAATATCTGATTTGTGATAATCAGGCACCATCGTCCGATGTTCCTGCCGATTTTAAAGCGGGCGACGAAGTGAAATTCGTGTTTCGGGTGCATCAGTTTAAAGCCGATAAAATTCAGGTGCTATTTGATAAATACATGGAGATTCGGAAAGACCTTTGTCCGCCTTCGGTTTTTGTGCCTCAGATTCCGTTTTCAGCTTGTTACGACATTCTCGAAAAAAAATTCAACAGCTACAATTTTGTGCCCGAATGGGGTTATTATTCGGTAGGTGGGCGAAATATGTTCCTGCAGGATTGGCAAATTGGCTGGACTGGCGGCATGATTTCTACTTATCCACTGCTTTTCTCTTCCAACGAACAAACACGCAAAAACGTGATCGCCAATTTCGACTGGCTTTTTCCGAATGGCATTTCTCCTTCGGGATTTTTTTGGGACAGTGGTGAAAAAGGGACTAAATGGTACGGTGGTGACATTCGCAAACCACAAGCAAAAAACTGGCATTTAATTCGTAAAAGTGCCGATGCTTTGTATTACATTATCAAGCAATTTGACTTGATGAAAAAGCAGGGAACAGTCGTGAAGCCAACTTGGGAAAACGGAACGCGCGGTGTGGCTGATGCATTTGTGAAACTTTGGAAAATTAACGGGCAATTCGGACAGTTTGTGGATAGTCAGACCGGCGAAATTGCCGTGGGTGGTTCTTCGGGAGCAGGAATTGCTCCGGCGGCATTGGCTTTCGCTTCGAAATATTACAACGATAAATCGTATCTCGATATTGCTTGTCAGTCAGCGCAATTCATGTACGATAATTACACAGCAAAAGGCATCAGCACAGGTGGTCCCGGCGATGCACTTCAAAATCCCGACAGCGAATCGTGGTATGGTTTGCTGGAATCTTTCGCTATTTTGTACGAAATGACCGGCGAAAAAAAATGGTTGACTTATGCTACAGAAACAGCGGCACAATTATCAACCTGGGTTATGTCCTACGATTATGTTTTTCCAAAATCAACACTTTTTGGACAACTGGATATGAAAACCAACGGAGCCGTTTTTGCCAATACGCAAAACAAACACGGTTCGCCTGGAATATGCACACATTCGGGTTTGGCTTTGTTACGATTGTATCGTGCCACCAATAACATACTGTATTTGAATTTATTAAAAGAAATTGCACAATGCATTCCGCAATATATGTCGCGCCCCGACCGACCAATAAAAGGAATGCAAGACGGTTGGATAAACGAACGCGTAAGCACTACCGATTGGTTCGAAGGTATTGGTGAAATTTTTCCGGGCTCAACCTGGGCTGAAACAAGTTTATTGCTCAGCATCATTGAATTGCCCGGCATTTATGTGGATTTGGAACAAAAATCAGCTATTGCTTTCGACCAACTCGAAGTGGAATTATTATCCGTAAAAGGCAATCAGGCCAAACTGCGGATTAAAAATCCGACAAAATTTGTAGCGCAGACAACCATTTTGGTTGAAAATAAACAACAGAAATCGCAGACGTGGACTGAAAATGTTTTATTCGGAAAACAAAAACAGCTGATAAAAGCCAATGAAACAATAGTAGTTACACTGAAGAATTTAAAATAATATTCCATTGTAGTTAAGATTTTTGTAAAGCCTGAAAGGCTTGAATATGATTAACCATGGGTGCAACCCATGGAAGCGGGAAAGGTAAACAACAACAACCCTGAAAGGGTTGAATAATAACGACATATAATATTAAACCCCTTCAGGTTTTCGTGTTTTATAATTTTCTTTTCAACCACAGGTTTCACCTGTGGCTAATCATATTCAAGCCCTTTGGGCTTATAAAGTTACTTATTTATTGTATTTAAAAAATCAATTCTAATGAAAAAAATCTCATTAATATTTATCTCGTTAATATTTGTAGTTATTCAGTTCAATTGCCTTGCCCAAAAACCCGAATTTATTATGGATATGGTGCACCATAATCCGGGTGAAGCGCTCACAAAGTCAGCTTTTACAAATCCCGAATATGTAAAAAATCAGGGTTTTAATGTGCAGGTAATGAACGACTTTATATTCCCAACAGCAGCACTCACGTTTGATAAATTTGACAATACACTTTTTGAAAAAGGAACAAAAGAACGTGCATGGTCGGATTCAATTACAACGCTGATTCAACAGAATATTCAAACTGCTCATAAAGCCGGAATCAAAGTTTTTTATTTTACAGATATTGTTGTTTTACCAAAAAAATTGGTAGAAAAATATAAAGCACAGGTTTGCGATGAAAATGGAAAAATTTCGTTTGAAAAGCCACTTACTTTAGAACTACACAAGATGATGTTTGATGAATTGTTCCAAAAATTCCCCGATTTGGATGGTTTAGTGATTCGTACAGGTGAAACCTATCTGAATAATGTGCCGTACCACACAGGCAATAATCCCATTACCAACGGAGCCGAAAGTCACATAAAACTGTTGAACCTGCTGCGCGATAAGGTTTGTGTAAAATACAATAAAACAATTATTTACCGCACCTGGTCGATTGGTGGATTTCACAACGACCCCGTTTATTACCGGAATGTTTCCGACAAAATTGAGCCGCATAAAAACCTGATTTTCTCCATTAAACACTTGCAGGGCGATTATCAACGCACTTATCCATTCAATCCTTCGCTGGGAATCGGGAAACACAGGCAAGTGGTGGAGGTGCAATGTCAGCGTGAGTACGAAGGAAAAGGCGCCTATCCGAATTACGTTATGAACGGCGTGATTAACGGCTTCGAAGAATACGATTTGTCGAAACATCCGAATTGCCTAAACGACCTGAAAAGCAATCCGAATTTCGCTGGAATTTATTCGTGGAGCAGAGGTGGTGGCTGGGTTGGTCCGTATATCAGCAACGAATTTTGGCCTCGGCTGAATGCATTCGTGCTGAGTGCCTGGGCAAACAATCCGAATCTGACCGAAGAAGCTGCCTTTAACCGTTTTATGGATGAACAGGGAATAATATCGCCCACATCGCGCAAAGCAGTTCGTGAACTTTGTTTGTTATCAGCCAAAGCAGTTTTACGTGGGCACATGTCACTCGATTTGGAAATAAAACCCGATTGGGCATTCTGGATGCGCGATGAGTTTTTGGCCGGCATCGAACCTTACGACCCAGCGGAAGCAAAGAAATATCCGTCCGAAGGATTATTATACGAAGTTTTTACCGAATTTTACAAAAACTCCACCTTGCAAAAAGCGGTAGCCGAAAAACAGGAATCGGCACTAATTTGGGAGAAAATAGTTGCACTCAGCAAAAAAGTAAAATCAAATCAACCACAGGATGATGTTTATATTCGTGTTTCTTCGATTTATGGTTTGTATTTGCATCGCATTATTGCCGCGGGCTGGCAGATAATGGCATTGGGTTTCGAAGGCGATAAAACAGGCAATTATAATAAGAAAGCTATACAAAAAGCCATAGCTGATTATGACAAAGCTTGGAAAGCATTCAATAAGCTAAAACAAACTGAACCAAGCTGTGCTACACTTTACAAACCCAATGCATTTATTTACGTTGCGCCAAGCTATTTTGGAGAAAAAGGAATGGGTTTTTCGGTGGAAAAATATAGGAAAATGGTTCAATAATGGCGTAAACTGTGAAATTTAAGTAATGACTAGTGGTAATTTCAAAACTACATTTTTTGATTATATAACAAGGGTGTCTTGTATTACCTAACAAGGAAGCATTGTATTGCCTAACAAGGGAGACACACTAACGTTAGCAGGGGTACGCCGAGCTGTTAGAGCAAGATTAAACGCTGCTTGGAGTGGGGGCATCGAATTGAAAATCAGCGAAAAGTAAAATCAAATCAATGATTTTGTTCTTTCCACTTTTCTTCTCTTCGTTGTAACGGATTTATTATTTATTATTTTCTGTTGCTTAATATAAGCTGATATTGCATTCTGTTCTTCAACAGTCAAAGAGCCCTGACCGCCTATAAAATCAACATCTAAATCATTTCTAAAGTGCCTCATATTATTTTAGTTGAAAGTATTTATTAATTAGGGTCTGCTGAAAAACTCAGCCGACATTAAGATATATAATTTGACGAGAATCGTCTGTTTGTTTTGTAATTGCTATCTGTTTAAAAATAATCGATTGATTTTGAAATACAGTTTTCAGCAAGCGTGCTGAAAAACTCAGCCA
>CAMDNO010000175.1 GCA_945902955.1 Porphyromonas cangingivalis | reverse complement strand
CCGGTAACTCTTCAGCCCAATAAAGTATATAAACTATCGTATCTTCATGCAGGAAATAGCGCAAGTCAAACTTCATATAATGTAGCAGTTTGTAATGCTAAAGAAGGGGCCACAGCTTCAACTTATTATTTAAAAAGTACAATAACTCCTAATTCAACTGCTTTGGTAGGATCAATTGTAACTCAGTATTTTACAACACCTGCTACGCTTCCTGCTGAACAAGTTTATCTCTCGTTTTACAAAAACGGAACAAATAGTCCTGTTTTCCATGTAGACAAATTAGTCTTACTCGAAGCGTCGGGAGAGGAACTTAATGGTTTGCTTGTTGGTAAAAATAATTATTACGGTGCAGCCGATATGGAAATTGAAAGCATAAAAGTAACTGATGGTGCATATATCCCTGTTTCAACAACTACTGCTTTGGATATTGTAAAAGCCCGAACTTCATTTATTTATTCAAATTCTGTTCTAAAGGCATTTAATTGTAAAGCAGAAAATTTATCTTTGTATTCATTAAGCGGTGTGCAACTGTTGAGTATGAAAGTTTCGAACAACAATCAACAAAACTTTAATATTCAGCTAAATAAAGGAATATATGTTGTAAAAGCTGGTAGTGAAGTTTACAAACTTTTGGTAAATTATTAAAATGAATATATACAAATGAAACTATTACTAACCCTCTTTTTGACTTGTTGCTTGTTGACTGTCAACGCCCAGTTGAATGTATTGCAAAATGGTAATTTTGAGGCAACTACGCTGAGTGGCTGGACTGTTTCGGGCTTTGCAACAGTGGCAAACAGAGGGTTAGTGGCTGGTTCTGCGCGTTCGGCACATATTGCTGCAACGAGTGGAAAAATTGCACAAAGTGTTTTAAATGTAAGTTCCGATTGGTCGCTCGATTTTTATGTAGCTTGCGAAAATCCCGAATTGTATGGTGCCGACAGGGGTTTCAATATGAACATCAATGTAAATCAACTGAATATGCGAATCGGTGTAGGCGGGTCCATTCAGTTTTACAATGGCAGCGCTTGGATGACGGTAGGTAATGGAAATGAAATTTCGTTTTCGACTGATGCTAATAACGATGGCGATTTGCTCGACGATGTTGATGGAATTGCAGCACACCGTATTAAAATTGTTACCCGTAATTTTGGTGGTGTAGGAGCTGTTTACGATGTTTGGGCTTCGGCTCCAAATAGCGATGTATTAAAATTAGTGGCCGAAAATGTTTCCTTTTTTCAGTCAATTCCGGCAACAATTAATACTGTAACTTTTACAACAGCTTTTGGCATGAATACTTTGCAATCGTATTTGATTGACAATTGTGTGTTGAAAAACATGAAGCCAATAGCATTTTCAGTTTTTAGTGGTATATATCCGCATTTGGCTATGACCAATAGCGACAGCGAATGTGGAGTGGGGGCAGTAGTTCCATGGCAAGGCGATTTGTGGTACGTTACTTATTCTGCACACTATCCGAATGGTAGCGACGATAAACTCTATCAGCTCGATACTGCACTAAATGTAATTGCACGCTCCGAAAGCGTTGGTGGAACACCTGCTAACCGAATGATTCACAGCGAGTCAAATCAATTAATTATTGGTTCACATTTAATTGATGCTACTAAAAATGTACGATCCATTTTACCCGCAACAATGCCCGGACGAATGACTGCCAATGCTCGTCACCTGACCGACCCTCACAATCGGGTTTATTTTGTAACAATGGAAGAAGGGATTTATGATGTTGATGTTAACACTTTGAATATTAAAACGCTACACGGCGATGTAAACACTTCGGGAATAACAAGTATAGTACCCGGACAGCATACGAAAGGTGCATACACCGGTCAAAACAGATTGATGATTGCTAATAATGGAGTAGGGGGAGTGCTCGCCGAATGGAAGGGAATGGTGGATGGAGACCCGAATGTACCTGCTTCGTGGACATTGGTAGATGTGAACAAACATGCCGAAATTACGTCAAAAGGTGGAATTTACGGTGCAACTTCGCAAAACGACCCTGTTTGGAGCCTTGGTTGGGATAAACGTTCGGTATTGTTGAACGTGTGTGATAATGGTGGAGTTTGGAAAAGATTCCGTTTGCCAAAAGCCAGTTACACGCACGATGCCGATCATGGCTGGTATACCGAATGGCCTCGAATCAGAGATATCGGTTACAATAACGGCAATTACTTGATGAATATGCATGGACTGATGTATCAGTTTCCTGCCAACTTTAGTCATGCCAATACAGGTGGGATTAAACCATTTTCCACTTTTTTGAAAATGATAGTGGATTATGCCGAATGGAATAATAAAATTGTGTTGGGTTGCAACGATGCAACTAAGTTTTCAAACGGTTTGTGTCCGCGCGATCAGTCGAATCTGATTTTTACAACCCGTGAGGAATTGGCTGATTTTGGAGGAAAACCCTATGGTTTTGGAAGTGTGTTGCTGAACGATTCGATTGAAGCAAATGTAGCAAGTGAAGCTATGTTGATTAATGGATACGAAAACCGTATGATTCATTTTAAACAAAAAACAGGTAAAGATGTGGTTTTCAAACTCGAAACAGATATTTCGGGTAATAATAACTGGACAGAACTAACACAGATTACTATTCCGGCTGCCGGTTATGCTTACTATATTTTACCTTCGAAACTCGATGCTCAATGGATACGCATACTATCCGATTCCAAAATTAAATCGGCAAGTGCCACTTTTTACTTATCGAATGGATATTGCGCATCAAAACCCGAATTTGCAAGCTCTTTTCCCGGACCATCAGCTAATAAATCGCTTAGTTCGGGCGTTATTCGCCCTATGGCCGAATCGGATATGAAACTGCAATTTGCTGCCGATATAGTTGACGAACAGGGAATTACTTCAAAAGCTTATTACGAAATAGATGGGTTTTTGAATTTTGTAAATGTAACAAATGCCACAGCTGAAAACAATTTACGAACAACCTATTTTCCAACAAAAGATTTTACTGTTGATAATGCATCGGTAATAATGACTTCGGGAGGAAGTCAGTATCGACTGCCAATGGGAGATGAGGCTTTTAATAATCCACTTGTTTCGGGCTATGCCCGCGGTATTCGCGAAGTGGTTACCGAACGCAGTTTGATGAATATTCATGGCACTTTTTACGAATTACCACGCGATGATGCTGGTGGTTTTTTGAAAATACGACCTATTACTACACACAATAAACAGATATTCGATTTCTGTTCGTGGCGTGGCATGTTGGTGCTTTCGGGTAATTTCAACAGTGCCGAAAATGCTGCAAATTATCGTAAATCAGTTGATGGCAAAGCGGGTTTATGGTTTGGCAATGTCGACGATTTATTCAAAATGGGTACCCCGCGTGGGATTGGTTCAACATGGAAAGAAACTGCTGTAACTGCAAATTCGCCGTCGTTGCCTTATTTGATGCAGGGATATAATGATAAAAAAGTGGAACTTTCGCACAACTTATCCGAAACGGTGAATTTCACTTTGGAAGTAGATTTTTTGGCCGAAGGGACTTTCGAAAAAGCATTTACAATAGCTGTAAAAGCAGGCGAAAAAGTAACTTTTAATTTTCCGACTGGTTTCAATGCTCAATGGATACGCACTGTAGCTGATAAAAATTGTGTGGCAACAGCTACATTTTACTACAATACTGATGTAAATAACAATAATGAAACAAAGCAAATCTCAGAAACTGAATTGCTTCTCTTTCCTAATCCTGCTACTGACATTCTTCATATACAGGGACTTGTAAAACCTACAAGTGTTGTTGTTTACAATTTGGCTGGTTGTGTTGTGCAATCCGAAATCATTAGTAACCAGCTGAATATTTCCGGTTTAAGTGCAGGAGTGTATTTGCTTCGAATTAACAACCGAAAACCACAGATGTTTGTAAAAAAATAGCTGTTTAGCTATTTTTTCCGTTTGAAACAGGTTACCATGCCGCAAATTTCACACGAATGGGTTTTAGGTTTTACATTTGTGCCTAATCCGATAATACCACTAACCGATTTTTCGGGAAACATAAGGTTCGATTCGTTAAGTGTTATGCCACAGGGCTTTTCGGGCATAATTTTAAATAAATTTTCTTGTTCTCGCACGTGCCAGCTGCAATATCCCGGACTATAGGAATGGGTGTAGCCCATGTTCATAGCAATAGCTTCGGCTGCAACTTTTTCTGAAACATAACGCACGGCAGCTTCGGCAATTTCGGTTCCAATGGAATACGCGATAAACTCCGAAACAATATCACCATCGGCTTTCAGATGGTTACAATACTCGTCGAATTCCATTCCTGCTGTTACAACAAATGCCGCAAAATGGCTGCAGTTATGCATATATTTCGTTATAATTTGGCCTACTTTTATGAGTTGATTGTTTATTGCCAGAAACTTAGCATCGGGCATAGTGCCTTCGTTTATGCAGTAACCTATGGTTGGCTTGCAAAATTCCGAAATTTCCAACAACAATTGTTGCACCATTTCCACAAAATGCGCATCGGGCACAGTGCCTTTATATCCTAGATTTAGATAGATTTCGTTCAAATCTAAATCTAAATCAGATAGTTTTAGCGTATATGTAATCCAATTTTGTGTTTCGTGTTTCATGTTTCGCGTTTTTATTCCCCTTTAGGGGTTAGGGGTTAACAAAACATCATTTTATCCACATAAATATCCTGAAAATTGGGGTGGCTTTCGAGATTTATATGTTTGATTTTTAGCTGAATATCGTCAATAATGTTTATGCCCTGAAACAAAAACATTTTGGCTCCAATTAAAGCTGTATTGCCCATTTTGCGGATTTTTGATTCGGGCAATTCTATCATTCCGGTTTCTATCAAATGTGTCGTATTAATATAATTTCCAAAACCTCCGGCAATGTAAATGTGTTGAATATCATTTAATTGTATCGAAATACTCTGACACAAAATTTCCAATCCGGCTGCAATAGCAGCTTTTGCCAATTGAAATTCGTTGATGTCTTTTTGCGTAAGCAAAATGCCCTTTATTAATTCTATGCTTGATTCGCCGGAATTTATCTCACCAAAAACACCTAACAAATCTTGATTTCGTAATATTGCAATAGCGTCCACCAAAGCACTTCCGCAAATTCCTTTGGCCGAAACATTGCCTATCACATTAGCAACTATTTTATTATCAATAAACTGAAACGACGAAACGGCTCCGGTTGTTGCCCGCATACCCATCGAGATATTCGTTCCTTCGAATGCCGGACCCGCAGCTGTGGAAGCACAAATCAACTGATTTTTGTTACCCACTACTATTTCGCCATTCGTGCCTAAATCAATCAGAGCTGTATATTCATTATTGCGGTACATTTCAGTAGCTGCAATTCCGGCCAAAATATCACTACCCACAAAACTGCCAATGGAGGGATAAAACCTAATTTCGTCTGCTACTTCAAAATTCCAATCAAGTTCGTCGGTTGTAAATGTGGTTGCTTGTAAATGGGGTGTGTCAAATGGATATTGCGATAGCGGTGCTACATCGAACCCACTGAAAATTTGATGCATAGCAGTGTTGCCAACAATAGCTATTTTTTGTAACGGAACTTTTTGTTTAACTAATAAAAGTTCTATCATTGTGCCGATATTGAACCGAATCAGTTGTTTCAATTCATTGGCATTGCCATCGATACATGCCTGAATACGCGAAATAAGATCGGCACCGAATTTAGCCTGCGGATTAAGAAGAGTTTCCACAGCCAGCACTTTTGCAGTCGCGAGGTCAATTAATTGTGCCACTAATGTTGTTGTTCCCAAATCAACAGCCACGCCAAAGCCCGTTTGTGCTGAATATTCAAAATCGCTTTCGTCGGCCAAAATCAAATGATTATATTGGTCAATTTCGAGGGTAATATCGCTCGTACAAGTGCTGTAACATGCCAATCGCCATTCGGATCCAAGTCCGAGCAAAGCTAATTTTTGCCTGTGAATGTCGGATGTTTCAATTTCACCAGCCACTAATTTTACTTTACATTTGCCGCAAGTACCTTTTCCGCCACACGGAAATTCAATGCCATATTCATGCAGAACATCGATGAGTGGTGTTTGATCGTTTACAGTGAGCGTTTTACTTAAAGGCTGGAGAAGAATACGGTGTTTTTTCATTCGACGAAATTACTAAAATGCCATGAACGTAAAGACTAAAGACGCAAAGTTAATTTTCTTTGCGCCTTTTTACTTAGTTTCCTTTGCGTTTACAAACAACAAAGATATCTTTTTTTTAATTATCTAGCATTAAACTCATCCAATGCCTCAAAAAATGCTTTCACATTTTCGGCTGGCACATGCGGAGGTAAATCGCAGCCGGTTGACAATACAAAATTCGGGAATTCGGCTGTTTTTACTAACAAATCACCGATATAAGTTTTGATTTCGGTGGGATTCATCATTTTCATAACTCCAACCGGGTCTACATTTCCCATTATCAGCTTGTCGGTCGGACAAACTTTCAGTGTTTCAACCATATCAATGGCATTTCCAAAATGAAAGGCTGCTGCTCCTGAGTTGAGCATTGCTTCCGTGCAATGTCCTGTATTTCCGCAATTATGCAGAATAATGGTAAATGTATCGTCCTGCAATTTATCCACCAGTAGTTTAATATATTCAGTCGAAAACATCTGGCAGTCGTCGTTCGACAAAAGTCCGGCAGCCGGCTCAGCCACTACTACACCCGAACAACCAACAGCTTTGAGTTCACTACAATATTTGATTATAAATTCGGTACATTTATCTAATAATAGCATAATGGCATCGGGTTCAATGTAGCATGCCATCATTATTTCAGATAAATCGTAAAGCCTGCCAGCCAACGAAAACGGTCCGATAACTCCCGCCAATACCGGTTTTTCAATGCCATTTTGAACTGTCAACTTATTAGCAGTCAGGTATTCTTGCATACGTCCAGCAGTCAAATCAGGTACTTTTAGGTTTTCGATTTCTTCGGCTGTTGAAACCAAACGCCCCAAGATATGTGGCATGTCGTTTTCCTGAAACTCAATTTGGCAGCCAAAAGCTTCGGCTTCGAGCGTTAAATCCATAATGACCGTAGTAGCAGCCGATGGAAAAACCTCAGCCAATTTTTTAATGGCTTGAGCGTGTACTTCGCCACTCTGAACTGCTTCTTTTACAGTTTTGCCAATCATTTCGATACCCGGATGCGTCATAATCGGAATGCTAATTCTTGTTCCGTTGTTTATTTGTTGGTGCATCCAACTTTTCATATTTATCATGGTATGTTTTCTTTATCTGTTAAAGCTCTTTTTATAAATACTTTTACGAGGCCAGTTTATTCAAATACTCCACCACACCTTGTGGGTCAGGAGCATAAGCATCAGCTCCAATTTTCTTGCAAAAATCGCTGTTTACAGGCGCTCCACCAACGCATACTACCGTACCCGGAACTTCCGCTTTTATATCGGCTACAATTTGTCCCATATTAGCCATAGTTGTAGTTAATAAAGCCGACAAAGCCACTACCGCTCCCGGATTTTCTTTGAGCGCAGCAATGTATTTTTCGGCCGACACATCCACACCGAGGTCTACTACTTTCCAGCCCGAACCCTCTATCATCATAGCTACTAAGTTTTTACCAATATCGTGTAAGTCACCTTTAACTGTTCCGATAATAAGCGTACCTTTTGTTTTTATTTCGCCGGAAGTGAAAAATGGCTTTAAAACAAGCATGGCAGCTCCCATAGCGCGAGCCGACATCAACATTTGAGGCACAAATATTTTATTTTCGGTGAATTTTTTTCCAACTTTATCCATTGCCGGAATTAATGCATTTTCGAGAATTTCCTGCGGACCTACACCTGCTTCTAATGCTTTGGTAGTTAATTCCGATGCGCCGTCCTGTCCTTTCAACTGTGGTGGAAATGGTGATTTTTGGTCGGCTTTGCCTAATTCTACTACTTCGAGTAGTTTTTCTAATAATTCGTTCATTGTTTTTAGTAAATAGAGATTAAATAAAATTGATTTTCGAATATTTTAATACAACTGATATTTTACAAAAATAATAATCATAAGTGTATTGTACTACTACAATTTTCACTACTTTTGGTGCGATATTAACATCTTTGATAGTAGAATACATATAATACATTATTTCACATGTCAAAATTCCCAGAAAAAATCATCGGTCAGCAGCAACCTTCAATTCATGTCGGTATTTTTCAGGATAACCTGGAGAGTATAACCTGGCACTATCACGACTATTACGAAATAAGTTTTATAACCGAAGGAACCGGTAAACGATTTGTTGCCGACTCGATGGATGATTTTTTTCCTGGCGATTTGGTGTTTGTTGCTCCCAACATTCCTCACACCTGGGTGGTTGATAAAGAGCAGGTTACCACAAATGCACGCAAACTTGAAATGGTTTATCTGCAGTTTGCCGATACAACACTCGGCAAAGATATGCTTGCGTTGAGCGAGTTTGGTAATGCTGCAAATGCGCTAATGCTTTCGGAAAGGGGAATTCGAGTTGTAGGCGAAACCCTAAACGAGGCAAGCAATATTCTGCTACAAATGCCTTATACAAATAGTTTTAACCGCTATATACTGTTTCTGGAGCTACTTGATTTGATTGGAAAAAGTAGCGATATAATACCATTAGCGAGCATAGATTACATCAACAAGCGTTTTCATTCGGACAATAAACGCATACAAACCATTCACGAATATTTTATGCTACATTACCGCGACGAAATTGATTTAACGCAAATAGCTTCATTAGTCAGCATGGCCGAAGGCTCGCTATGCCGTTTTTTTAAGATGCAAATGGGACTTACAATTTTCGAATATTTGAACCGAATAAAAGTTGATTTTGCTTGTAAATTGCTTATGAATAAAGAAGTAAGTATAACCGAAGCCGCTTACGATAGTGGATTTAATAACCTAAGTCACTTCAATAAGCAATTTAAAAATAGTACAGGTGTTACTCCCAATGCTTATCGAAAAAAAAATCTTCTATTTAATCCGAATTCAGACTTCTAAAGCAAACTCACCTAACTGCAAAGGATATTTGCCGTATTCCTTTACCAGTTTAACAATATAATCGTAGGTTCG
>CAMDNO010000174.1 GCA_945902955.1 Porphyromonas cangingivalis | reverse complement strand
CGTACAGCATAAATGCGTTCGATAATATCAACCACTTTTAAGCCTTCGAGCACATTAGTTGTAATGGTGCCTTTGTATTTTAGTTTTTCAATCACATTCTCAATCACATAATGATGGTTTTGAGCTGAACCTTTGTACAAACCATAATCGTTTGGTGGATTGGAAGGAGCTAATTCGGGCATTTCGTAATCTTTTATATGACAATAGCTTACCTCGTTCATATATTGTCCGGCCACTTTCACTGTACCTTTCGAACCAATGATTGTAATACTGCTTTCGAGGTTGGTATCCCAAATAGAAGTAGAATAGTTTAAACTACCCATTCCTCCATTAATAAAGTCGAAAGTTACAACGCCACTATCTTCGAAATCGGTTAAATCTTTGTGATTAAAGTCCGCAAAATTTCCACGAATATTCTGAATATCACCAAATAGCCAATACATAATATCAATAAAATGCGAAAATTGTGTAAACAAAGTGCCACCATCGAGCCTTCCATCTCCGTGCCAATTTCCCTTTTTATAATAGCGACTATCGCGGTTCCAAAAGCAATCCAATTTTACCATAAAAATATCGCCAAGCGTATTATTATCAGCCAATTCTTTTAGCCAAACCGAAGGCGGCGAATAACGATTTTGCATGACACAAAACACATGGTGCGACACTTCAAGCGATTTAAAAAGTATTTTTTCAGCATCGACTTTTGTTAATGCAATGGGTTTTTCAATTACAACATGTTTTTTTATTTCAAGTGCTTTCAATGCATATTCAGAGTGATAACCATTTGGAGTACAAATATTTATTACATCAATATCCAAATTAGCTGCCAACAACTCTTCGTACGAAGTAAAATATGCTTCGTCGGAAAAATCATGTTTAACATCCTCTTTTGATAACACATCGCACACTGCAACCAATTTCGAATCGGGATTTCGGCGAATCATTTCGGCATGGCGCTTCCCTATATGCCCCTGTCCTATTACAGCAAATTTTATCATAATATTTTAATTTATCAAATTATTTTGTTCTAATAACATTATTATCTATCAGTGAATATTCTTGTTTAGTTTCAGGACAAGAAGCTACTCCCTTTTCATCAAAATGCAACCGATGACCATATTCGCTTACCCAGCCAATTTGCTTGGCCGGATTGCCCACAACCAATGCAAAAGCTTTTACAGGCTTTGTAATAACCGCCCCCGCTCCTATCAACGCATATTCGCCAATTTCATTACCGCAAATTACAGTGGCATTAGCTCCTATACTGGCTCCTTTGCGTACCAATGTTTCGGCATATTCGTTTCGGCGATTTACATGGCTCCGCGGGTTTATAACGTTGGTAAAAACCATCGAAGGCCCCAGAAAAACATCATCTTCGCAAACAACGCCCGTGTAAACCGATACGTTATTTTGTATTTTTACATTTCGACCCAAACGAACTGCGGGCGAAATTACAACATTTTGTCCAATATTGCAACTCTCACCAATCACACAGCCCGACATAACGTGCGAAAAATGCCATATTTTTGTGCCGTTTCCTATTTCGCAGCCAGAATCAATTACAGCTGTTTCGTGTGCATAGTATTCTTTCATTTTAGTTAACTTGTTAATTGGTTCATCTGTTAATTGGTTCATCATAGAATAGACATTACCGCTTCCGTAATATATTTCAACTGTTCCTCGCTGAGTTCGGTGTGCATTGGCAAGGACATAACACAATCGCTCAATTGTTCGGCAACCGGAAAATCGCCTGCTTTGTAGCGTGCATCCTGATATGCTTTTTGCAAATGCAATGGCACCGGATAATAAATCATGGCCGGAATACCTTTTTCGTTTAAATGTTTTATTAAACCTGCTCTGTCAACACCATTTAGTTTTAATGTATATTGATGAAAAACATGTGTCGATTTTTCGTTTTGCGCTGGAATAATAAGCTTCTCCGAGGTCGAAAAAACAGCATTGTAGTAGGCAGCGGCTGCCTGACGAGCAGCAATATATTCGTCGATAAAACGCAATTTAACTTGTAAAACTGCTGCCTGAATGCTATCCAAACGCGAATTTACGCCCACCACATCGTGGTAATAACGCACCACCATACCATGATTGCAAATAGCACGCATGCTGGCAGCCAACTCATCATTGTTTGTGAAAATAGCTCCACCATCGCCAAAGCAACCTAAGTTTTTCGATGGAAAAAACGAAGTACAACCAACATCGCCCATACAGCCCGAATACACTTTACGTCCGTCGTCGAATGTATATACCGAACCTATTGACTGACAAGCATCTTCGACAACAAAAAGATTATTTTCAGCAGCAATTTTCAGAATCTCTTCCATATCAGCATTTTGTCCGAATAAATGCACAGGTACAATGGCTTTCGTTTTAGGTGTAATCGCATTGCGCAGCGAATCGATATTAATATTAAAAGTATCAAAATCGACATCCACCACCACAGGCGTTAAACCGAGTAAAGCTACTACTTCGGCAGTTGCAATAAAGGTAAATGTAGGAGTAATCACTTCATCTCCTGGCTTTAAACCAAGAGCCATTAAGGCAATTTGAAGTGCATCAGTTCCATTCCCAACCGGAATTACGTGTTTTACACCCAAATAAGCTTCGAGTTCGGCCTGAAATTCGTTGACTTTACCTCCCTTTATAAATGTAGTTGTATCAATTACTTGTTGAATTCCCGCATTTACTTCTTCACGTATTTTTTCGTATTGACTTGTTAAGTCAACCATCTGTATTTTTTTCATAATTTGCTATTTACGTTCAATAATATATTCAATTTCGTCGTTTTCGATGCGCACATTTGATAGATATCCGGCTTTACTTTCTATCTGAATTTTTTGTTTACCTGCATTGCTTTTTATAATATCGTTGTAATTTATTATTAGGTTTACATCAGTTAACTTTACCAATTTGTAATGCGTAAGTCCCACATTGAATTTTACCTTTACCTGAGCCGGAAACGTTCGAACAAATAATTCGGGTGGACAGTTTATTACTTTTACAGGAAAAAGCATTTCTTTTTCGGTAAACATTTCAGCAAAAATACTCAAATTCACATCATCATCCGACAAACGCACACCTTTTATTTTTAGTAATTTAGCAACTATTTGCCTATCTTCGTTCAATTCTAAAATTTCAATGTATTCCGTTTTAATACCTTCCAATTTATTCAAAATTCGTTGAGGACCATAAGCGGTAATTTTCGAAGGTTTTATGGTTATATCGTCGCTCAGAATATACTGTTGAGCTGTTTCAATTTTCGCATTAAGTATCACAGGCAATTCTTTAGAAGCCAAGCGTTCGTAAATTAAAACCAACGAATCGGGTCTGATTTCTAATACCGAAGTTGTTGGCAGTAAATACTTCAACAGTCGGGTACGAATTTCGTCGTTGCTAAGCACAATTTTGCCACGTTCGTAAAATTTTCTATTCAAATCGATGGTAAGCGATTTCAGTTTATCGTTGGAATAAGCAAAAAGGTTAATTCCTTTGTCTTTTACCTCAATATTAATAGCTTCCACATTCGATTCTGTGATATCAAACTGCTGTGGCATACCACTATAACGCAATGGAATGGTGATTTTCGTAGTGCGTTCTTTGTCCAGCATATTGATAAACCAAAATGCAAAGGCAAGCAGTAAAAACAACAAAAAGCTTAAAACATCCTTTGAAAAAAAGAATGTTTTAAGCTTCGCAAAATAAAATTTGGTAAAGTGCATAATGCAATTTTTCCGACTTATGAAAGCACTTATTTAGCTACTTCCTGAATTTGTTCCGGTGAAGCAAAAACAGAGTTTTTGTCAACTTTAATACGCACGTTATCAGCAATTTCAATTGTTACAGTAGTTTCTTTAATGTCTTTTACTTTACCATAAATTCCACCAGTGGTAACAACAGTATCGCCTGCCTTCATGGCTTCGCGTTGTTTTTTAATTTCTTTTTGACGTTTTTGTTGTGGACGAATCATGAAAAAATAAAACACCACAAAAATAAGCACCATCATCAAAATGCCCGAGTAGCTACTTGCTCCACCTGCGGGAGCTGCTGCTTGTAATAAAATACTAAGTAAATTCATTTGTTTTTTGTTAATTTGTTATTTTGTTCATCTGTTAATTTGTCAATTCGTTCATCTGATTTTACGAACAAATTAACTTAATAACTTTACAAATGCAAATATAGTCAATTTTTGTAATTAATCAACACTTTAGCTCCACCTTGGTGGTTGAGGTGGGTTTTATTTTGCTATTTATCGTCGAAACGCTTCACTTTGATTAATTTATTTTCCGATTTTAGCTCGCTTACAATCTTATCTAACACACCATTTATAAAAGTTCCACTTTTGTCAGTACTATATTTTTTTGCAATTTCGATGTATTCGTTAAGCGATACATTGATAGGAATGGTTGGAAAATCCATTATTTCGCTCAATGCCACTTGCATAATCAGAATATCCATAAAAGCGATGCGATCCAAATCCCAGTTACGGGTATTTTTGTCAATCAGGTCGCGGTAAGTTTCACCATTCTTGAGTGTGCCAATAAGCAACTTGCGTGCAAACTCCTCATCTTCCTCATCTTTAAACATAGGCATCAAAGGCTGACGTGGGCCATTTTCGTCTTCAAAACGTTTAATCGTTTTCAGCACAAAACTTAAAACCACCTCTACATCATCTACCCAATAAATACTTTGTTCCTCAATAGCATCGTCGATTTCTTCGCTTTCGAGCACTAATTTTTTGTAAATTTTACGCCAAATATCTTTATCAGCCGTGTAATCCGAAACTGAATCATTCATATAATTGATATAAAAATCACTTTCCAAAATATCCTCAAAAAGTCCTTTAATAATTTCGGGATAATTAACCCACGACAGTTTTTGGTTGGTCAAATAAGTATTAAACTGAACATTTTCAGCCAATTGCTTTACAAATCGGTTATTGACAAAACGGGGATTGGGATTCAAATCTTCGTGCGTAGGACGCAGTTTATTGCGCTTGTTTTCGATGCGTGCTGCTGCATAGTTAGTAACTTCGATGGACAATTGTAACAGCTGAAAATACAAATCGTATGTTCTTTCGATGTTGTGAAACAATTCCTTTTCGGCCATAATATGCGTTACAGCATTACCCTTGTGGAACGAATACAAAGTCTGAACAACTTTTGTACGTAGTAATTCTCTATTAATCATAATTCTATTTGAACGCTTTTCAAAATTGAGCCGCAAAGGTACAATATTTTCGGATATATTAAGTCAAAAATAACAAAAAGGCTGCTTCAAAAGAGTTAATTTTCTTTCGAAACAGCCATTTAAGAACAAAAATTTTTGCTTACAGCACTATATTACCTGCATAAACACTCGTCGAATGCATACTTCCGTCGGCCCGGCTGAAATATATCCAACCATGTATTTTTCCGCCAACCCAGTAATCAGGACAGTCCACTTCTACTTCTCCTGCAATGTGTTTATATTAATTGAAAAGTATACCAGTTATTAACTGAAAGTGTACCAGTATAATTATGCTAACGTGATAGAAATTACGTTAGCAATACATTATAAATCATTTGTTTAAAAAGCAGCTCTATTTGCCACCTCTTCTTATAAATCAATGCAATTTCTTCCGCCGTCAAATCAAAATTATTCGTTAAGAATTCAAATACACGCCCATTATCATCATTCCAAAATGCAATTCGTCTGGCTTTATGCTTTAATTCTTTGTTTTTTCCATACGCAAGTTCAATTTCTTCATCTTTCAGGACACCTGCATGTGCATCATCTGGAATATCGAACTCTTGTTTGGCTTTGTATAGTGCATTGTCTTTCAAACGGGTTATATACCATATCTTTTTGTTCGTAAACACCTCATATTGTTTGTAATCAACATACCCTTTATCGAAACAAATATTTGTATCTTTGCCCATGAATTTGATTTTGAGTTGCAATCACAAAATTAATTCATTAGGGGCAATTTCTTCGGACGTGGCCTCTTCTTATTTTTTATTTACCGGACAACAATAAAAAGTTAGTATAAAAAATGATTAAACTTTCAACTTAAATTAGGGCATGAGTAGCAGGAATTACAATAGAAAAAGCCACCAGAGGCAATATTACTGCAAGTTCGGTTTTTTTATGTCTCTTCGGGAAAAACTTCGAATTCCATTAATGAAATTTGCCGATTGAATATTTTGCTACTTTTGTTTTAATTTTAATTTCTAATTATCGAAAACTTAAACTTAAATTTAAATTAAATATAACTTTTAAAATATTTTTAAGTAACCTATATATGATATGTTATTTACTAAATATATGCTATATTTGCAACATATATAGTATATAATTAGTAGCATATATACATTACTTCGAAAAATAAATGAATAATCATCTAAATTTCCGTAATTTTTCAATAAAAAAACAATAACATTATGGCAATAAAGTATAAAATGGTTTATAAAGGCGACTATTTAAACCCTGATGATAAAAAGAAAACAGGTTTTTACCCACAGGTTGTACGTCGCAAAACAGTGGGAATAGAAGAGTTGGCTTTAGAGGTTTCGCATGGTAAACGCCTGAAAGCTATCGAGATAAAAGCAAATATCGAATTGCTATTAGCTTGTGTAGAAACGGAATTACTCAACGGGAACAATGTTTGTTTCGAAGGATTTGGAACGTTTGCCCTAACTGCAAGCTGCACCAAAGATGTAAAAGATCCATCGGAAATACGTGCAGAGTCAATTTCGGTGAAAAGAATTACGTTTACCCCCTCAAAACCATTGAAAAACAGACTTAAAATAGCTAAGTTTGAAAGAACAAAATAACCAAGAAGTTTGAAATAGTACTTTTTAGCCAAATAGTAACAGTATTATCGTTTTTTTAGGGTAAGCAACCCGATACTATTTGTAGCTGCGGAGTTCATCCAAAGCCACCAAAGGATCCGAGACCCGAAATATGGAAGCGATAAATGTGGGTTGACATTAATATTAATGCTTTCGAAATGAATGAAAAATTGCATTTAACGAATTCAATTTCGTAAAAATAACCTCAAAGATAAAAGTAAACAACAACACATTCACAATGAACGAAGTAGATAAATACATTGCTGAATTTCCGGTGGAAGTGCAGGAGATTTTACAAACGGTTCGTAAAATAATACAGGAAACTGCACCCGCTGCGGTCGAAAAATTAGCGTACGGTATGCCGGGTTATAAATTAAAAGGAAAACCGCTTGTTTATTTTGCGGGATACGTAAAACATATAGGTTTTTATGCCACACCTGTGGCGCATGAGGTTTTTGCCGAGGAACTTAATGGCTACAAACAAGGAAAAGGTTCGGTACAATTTCCGCTTAACAAACCGATGCCTTACGATTTGATAAAACGAATAATCGAATTTAAAATGAAACTATGATTTTTATCTTGTTGGCTGTAATTTAGTTGACGTAGCAACATAAAATCAGATTGCACCCTTGTATTTTGGCAGAGAATATTGTACATTTGTAGCGAAAAATTGATACAGTTGATATTATTTGTTAATAAAAAAAACTTAAAAATATCTTTTATGAAAATTACAAAAGCATTAATCACAGCAGCTGGTCCCGACCAGCGAAATTTGGCTCTACAAACATTAGTCGACAGAGATGGTCAACGTAAAACAGTACTCGAAATACTGATAAGCGAAGTTAGAAATGCCGGCATCGAAGAAATTGGCATTGTAGTTTTGCCCGACGACATTGAACTTTACAAAAGTATTGTAAATTTTGATACTCAAATTCACTTTATAGCGCAGGATAAAGCGAGAGGATATGGCTATGCAGTATTGTGCGGAGCGGCTTTTGTTGGCAACGATTATTTTTTGCATTTAGTTGGCGATCACCTTTATGTCAATCGGTCGGCGCAACCATGCGCGAAACATTTGGTCGAAATTGCCCAAAAACATCAATGTCCGGTATCGGCTGTAACTTCCACGCGCGAAAATCTGATTCCAAACTATGGTACAATTGGTGGCAGACGTATACCCGCTTCGACCGACCTTTACCAAATAGAAAAAGTGATAGAGAAACCAACACCCACTCTTGCCGAACAGAAACTGATAATTCCGGGCTTGCGTGCCGGCCATTATTTGTGCTTTTTGGGTATGCATGTTTTATCACCCACCATTTTCACACTCCTCGCCACTAAGGCAGAACAAACCGAAGGTCAAAAATTTGGACTGAGTGAAGCATTAAATGAACTGACTACTAAAGAACAATATCTGGCTTTGGAAAAAAATGATTTGCGTTTTGATATTGGCTCGCGCTACGGTTTACTCAAAGCGCAACTGGCACTCGCACTTACAGGCGAAGATAGAGATCAGATACTTTCCGAATTAGTAGAGTTTTTAACCATACGCAATTTATCTTAGGGTTACGAAGCTTCAAACTTTTTGACTTTTTTACACAGAAAATATGAGCACATTAATAAGCATAATAAAAGCTACAGATTCGGAAATAAAAAATCGTTCGCTGGATGAAGTTTGCAAAAGCATGACACTTAACGATTTAGTTGACGAAACACTTGCCCTTGAACAATACCGAAAAGAAGAAACAAACCTGTACAATCGTGTAAGAGCGTTATTTTTTTTATACGCCATACATCGATTTTATATACCCTATCAGCAAAAAGTAAGTACACGCGGTTTATTACCCTATATTGCTCACGAACATTTGCTAAAACGCCGATTCGAAGAAGCTATACAAATATTCCTAAGTATACAAAAAGAACATGGTGCCAACGAAGGCATTTCGAGTGGACTGGCGGAAGCTTATCATCTGTTGGCGTTTCAAACTTTAGCCGATCAGGTAAAAATAAGCGTTCACTCTACAGCCGGCAATCGATGGATGTTTCGTATTAGTCACCCTTCCGATCAGCCTTTACGCATATTAAAGGTTTTGAAAGAAAAAGATGAAAACAGCGGTCTTTATCCATGTTTACACGAAACAACTCCGGTGCGAATGGACATTTCGCATAGCTGCTGGAGCGACATTTTCTTTTTGGGCATGGATTATCCCGAGGGAGCTAATGTGCTAAACATCTCTATCGACCTGTGTATAAAAGATGATATGGGCTCCACTCCTCGCCCACCAATTGAGACTTGGTTTCGTGTAATTGATGAGCCGGTAATCCGACTTAGCAG
>CAMDNO010000173.1 GCA_945902955.1 Porphyromonas cangingivalis | reverse complement strand
AATCCTGCTACCACTAAGATGACACCTGCCAAGAATACTGCTAAGAAGAGGGAAATATTGCTCATAAAAACGTTTGAATTTAAAGCTCAAAAAACGGTGCAAAGGAAATACAATTATTTCAATTAACCATTATAAATTTAGGATTTATTTTTGCGTATAGAAATGTAAAAATTGCTATATTGACATTGCAATAATTGTATATTTAATTGGAAAACAGCTATTTGTGATTTTGAATTTTGTTCACAAAATCCCGTTTTGTTATGTTTAATTAACAAATTGAACGGTGATTCTTTGTCGATTATTTGGATTTTGTGTTGGATTTTAATGTTTAATGCAAAAAAAATGCACTGAAACTTTTAAAGGGACTAAATCAAATTGTATTAGTTAAAGTTGCCAAAAAATCATAATATTGCCATATTGAGTTGCAGAGCACCAAGATATTTGTAGGTTTAGATTAATTTTTATACAAAGGTGCAGAGCACCTCAATATACCGATTTGATTAGATATTTCGGTGCTCTGCACCTACAATACATCGCTATTTTGTAGCTACAAATATTGCGGTGCTCTGCACCTATGAGGGATGGAGAGGTATTTAGGGGCAGAGCCCCGATAATATTTGTAGAAAATATAACCATCCAATGAAACATAAGGTGCAGCGCACCGAGATATAAATTTTAAGTAATGCAGGATTTTTGAAGTAGTTTCCATGTTTATTGTACACTAAATTTATTTATCATTTATTTATATAGCATATATTCAATTGATTAAGTATTTTTCAACATACCCTAATCACCTAAATCATTACAGAGCCACAAAAAAAAGGTCTACCAATATTTGGTAAACCTTTTGATATTTTTTGAATAAAAATGTTTGAGTCTTTACTCTTTATTCAATAATTTATTCCACTATCAATTTCGAAACTTCAACTCCTATTTTTACAAATACAACACCTTTTGCACGAACAGGAATTGTATTAACACCTTCAGTAGTCATTTGATTTGCAACACGTTGACCTACACTATTGTAAACTTCAACCATCATGCCTGCATTTGCATTTAAAACGATAGAACCGTTTACAGAGCGAAGTCGGAAGTATTGAGTTGCGTTATGTAAACCCGTAGAGTTTGAAGTTATAACCGAAACTTCATTCGAAGCAACCGTAGCAGTTGAACCGCTTTTAGCAATTACTTTATAATAATAAGTCATGTTTTCAGCTAATCCAATAATGGTTTTGCTATTTGTACCTGTTACTGTAAATGGTGAACCGTCGATAGGAGTTGAAGTAGTTGTACCTCCTGAAGCCGAAATAACAACATCCTCAAGGAAGAATCGCCCTTTGGTTGCTAGATTTCCTTCAAATTTAATTTTTGAAGTTGAAGTTCCACCTGTTAATGAAGCACTAAAAGGTGTTAATGTATAATCGGTATTGTTTAATCCGGTAGCTGTATAAAGTAGCACATCATCTAAATAGATTTTCATTTCAGTAGCATCAGTTGCCCATGCCATTGTTTTAAAACTTAAAGTCAAATTTGCAGCTGATAAGTTCAATGCCGGTGTTGTTATATATCCTAATGAGCTTGCACCTCCCATTTTTACAGTACCACCAGCTTGATAAACTTTACTCCCAGTCCAACCAGTAGTTTGTGTATATGTATCTAAAGAACCAGACACATCTGTGCTATTGGCAGATGCATTAGCAGAACCAGCATTAAATCCATCAAAATTTTCACTAAAAATGCTTGAAGGAGCATTTGAAGCACCCGATGTTTTTGTATAAACACTTAACTCATAATCAGTAGCACCAGCCACAGCATTCCAGTTTGCAGTAAAGCCAGAAGTTGAAATAGCTGTTGCATCTGTCGCTACGGGTGTTGCCATTGCGGAAGTGCCATTTAATGTGCGAATTATTTCGGTAGCTCCACTAGTGTTAAATCGTAGAGTTGCAGTATGTGTTCCCGGTGCTGTCGGGCTATATGTTACAGTTACTGAACCCAATGCGGCTCCACTACTATTTGAAAGCGTTTCGGGAGATACCGAAAACATAGAAGCATTTGTTCCATCGATAGTAATTGATACATCTGCAGTAAGTGCAGCACCAGTTACATTTACTATTTCACTATCAGTAAGTCCTGTAACTGCTTCCATATCAGGTACAGTTACTTCTGTAACAGTAATTGTTGGAGAGGTCGGCACAGTATAATTGCTTACTGTGGCATTTGTAATTCTCCAATCAGAATAACTGGCATTTGCTTCATACACCAATGCAAAATATACAGTACCGCTGTTACCAGCAATAATATTGCCAGAAGCTTTTACTGTGTAATTATTATCTACAGTTTTTGGTGCTAAAATTGAAGATAATTCACTCCAAGTAGCCGTTGTTGGATTACCATATCCGAGATAGTCTGTCGACATTTTTACAGAAATTGGATTACCCGTGTATTTTGAAGCATAATTAAATGAAAGAGCTAAACCTGCTCCAATAGCTGTAAATTTAGGAGAAATTAACCACGACTTTACGTCTCCTCCACCAAAACCGTTGGCAGATACTCCGTTTGCAGATGCTATCCAAGGTTTCGTTCCAGCTACTTCGAAATTAATCCAATCCCCCAAAGTATTGTTAAACGATTCTGAGTAAGGAACTGTGGCGGTTGCGGGTGCCGAAATGGTAATTGTTTTTTCGGAAACACTGCTATTATCTAATCCGGCTTTTATGGCAATTGCTTTGATTGTTGTTGTACTTGTAATATTAAAAGGAGCGCTGTAAAGTGTTGACGAAGGAGTAGGTACTTCTCCATTGGTAGTATAATAAATATTTGCACCATCAGTTGATGTACTTAAAGCAATAGAAGCTGTATTGAAATAATTGTCTGTTGCTTTTTGATCGCCTGTGGCAGTGATTGATGGAGTAGCGGCGGCAGTGGTAGATGCTGCTTCCATTTTATAAAGTTTTAATGTAAATGCTGCTGATGCTAAGTATGGTCGCCAATCTGCCGACTGATAAATTGAAATTCCACGTGAACCAGCTGTACTTGAATTTGAAGAAAAGAAGAAACCTTTAGCACCATTTAATGAAGCAGCATAAGTGTGTGTAGAGGAGGTGGATAGAGCAAAACCACTTGTTGTGTTTGCTGTAATTTCACAGTATTTTGAAACTGCTTCATTATATAATGTATAACCCGTTGTAGAGTTACCAGAAACTTTCCAAACAATATCTGAAGATGGATTAACAATATCAGATCCAGTAAATGAAACAGTTCCATTTCCCATTCTACCACCAGAAAGTGTGTTTTTTAAAGCACCTGTATAGCTTGAGTTTACACCATAAAATACATAATATGTATCGGCATCTATCTCAGTTAGTGCTGTAATTTCTTTAAAGGTTCCTGTTCCAGAATACTGTCCCCACACAAAATTACCAATGAGTAAAGTCAATGCCAGCAAAGTTGTTTTTAATAAAGTAAATTTCGTCATTTTGTTCAATTTTTTTTAATGAATATTTTTATTTTTCCTTTCCATGAAATTGGAAAACTTCTCAAAATTAGAGTTTTTTCCTTTGATAACAAATATTTATTCATAATATTGACAAAAATTATATGAGTTTTACTATAAAATTGGTTTTATGTTACTTTTCTATTAAGTTCAAAGTTTTTTTATCCCAATGCCATCAAAAACTAAAAATTCCTTTCAAATTGCAATTATTTATTTGTTGAAAAAACTTAAAACATTCGTAGCGCTGTTTTGTTTTATTGTTTCTACAAATTTTAAAAATATCTTTGTAAAAAATCAGATAAAAATCAGTCTAAAAACCCAATGGCAGGCATTTATATACACATTCCATTTTGTTCGCAGCGTTGCAGTTATTGCGATTTTTACACGCGCGTAGCCCCTCGCCAAATCGACGAAACGGTGAATGCCATTGTGCGCGAGATAGCTTTGCGGCATAGTTATTTGAAAAATGAGCCCATTCAAACTATTTATTTTGGGGGTGGAACTCCAAGTTTGCTTACTGCCAATCAGTTTAGTCGAATTTTTGAACAATTGTATGCTTTTTTCTCGGTAAACGAAGATGCCGAAATTACGTTCGAAGCCAATCCCGACGATTTAACCCCTGCGTTTTTTGAGTCAATTATCGATTTGCCATTCAACCGAATAAGCATTGGTATTCAGTCGTTTGATGATGCGCAACTCAAACTAATTAACCGCAGACACACTGGTTTGGAAGCTATTCAAGCGGTGCAGAATGCTCGAAATGCTGGCTTTTACAACCTTAGTGTCGACCTTATTTATGGCCTCCCAACTCAATCGCTCGAAAGTTGGGAAATGCAGTTAGAAAAGGCTTTTGAGCTAAATTCTGAACATATTTCGGCTTATGGGCTTACTTACGAAGAGGGTACTCCACTTCACAAACAACGGGAACTCGGACGAATCACTTCCGCTGGCGATGCAGATATGATTGAAATGCACAAGCTTATGCTTCGCAAAATGGAAGAGGCCGGATACGAGGCTTACGAAATTTCAAATTTTGCCAAACCTGGGCTTCGCTCGCAGCACAATAGCGCTTATTGGAAAATGACTCCTTATCTCGGTCTCGGTCCGTCGGCGCATTCGTACGATGGCAATTCGCGTCAGTGGAATGTGAGCTCTATCAAATTATACAATCAGGCGGTTGCAGATGGGAGCAATTTTTTCGAATCGGAGCAGCTTTCGCTCAACGAGAAATACAACGAATATATTATGGTGGCTTTGCGTACCAAAGAAGGGGTGCAAACCAATTATCTTTCAAAGCATTTTGGCAAGGGCTACCTCGAAAAGTTTAATGCAGCGACTCAAAAATACATTGATGTTAATTGCCTCGTTGTCATCGATAATTATGTAGCACTGACATTAAATGGCATATTAATTTCAAATTTAATAATAGAAGATTGCATGGTTATTTCTTGATTTAGGGTTACTCAAAAAAAAAATAGTACTTTTGTATTTCTTTTAAAAATCAAGAACACACAATTTATAAAATGGGAGATAAAGTGCAAAAAAGCGATTTCAGATCGAAATTCAATCGTTGGTTTTGGATGTTATTCGGGTTCGGATTCCTATCTACGGTTCTAATTTTTGTTTTTATAGTATTGGGATGGATTGGCTATCTTCCTGATATAGAAGAGCTACAAAGCCCTATAAATAAATATGCTACCGAAATATATTCTTCCGATTTGCAGTTGCTTGGTCGTTTTTCGCGTAGCAAAGAAAATCGTGTAAAAGTAGAATACAACGAAATATCGGAGCATGTTATTAAAGCTTTGGTGGCTACCGAAGATGTGCGTTTTTACAATCATTCGGGTATCGATGGCATTGCGCTTTCGCGTTCGTTGGTTTTTAGGGGCATATTGCAACGCAAAAGTTCGGGCGGTGGAAGTACTATCACTCAGCAACTTGCCAAACAGCTATATTCCGAGGTGGCACAAAATTTTATCGAACGTGCTTTTCAAAAACCCATCGAATGGGTTATTGCCGTTAAACTCGAACGACTTTACACCAAAGAAGAAATTCTTACACTTTATCTCAATCAATTTAGCTTTTTGAACAATGCCGTGGGCATTAAATCGGCTGCACAAGTATATTTCAACACTTCGCCTTCGAAGCTTAAAATTGAAGAAGCTGCCACGCTTATTGGCATGTGTAAAAATCCGTCGCTTTATAATCCGGTTCGGTACAACGAACGCACCCGCGAACGTCGCAATGTGGTAATGAACCAAATGCGAAAAGCCGATTATATTACCGACGAACAGTACGATTCACTCAAAGTGCTTCCACTCACACTCGATTATCAGCGTGCCGATCATAAATCGGGATTAGCGCCTTATTTCAGAGAGTATCTTCGTCAGATACTTAAGGCTGATGAGCCTTCACGCAGCGATTATGCAAGCTGGCAGGACGAAAAATTTAAAGAAGACCAATGGCAATGGGAGAATAATCCGCTTTATGGTTTTTGTAATAAAAACACCAAGCCCGATGGCTCTCCTTACAATATATATGTAGATGGGCTTAAAATTTACACAACTATCGATTCGCGTATGCAAAGATATGCCGAAGAAGCTGTACGTGAGCATATTGAGTCGCTTCAAAAAACATTTTTTAAAGAGAAAAAAGGGCGTTCGTATGCTCCATTTTCCAAACGTGTAAAGCCCGAAGAGATTAAATCAATTTTGAATAATGCCATCAAACAATCCGACCGCTATCGTCGTATGAAGGAACAAGGTTTTAGCTCGGAAGAAATAGATCGTTCGTTTCGCCAATCCATTGATATGCAGGTTTTTTCGTACAACGGAATGGTAGATACACTCATGTCGCCATTCGACTCTATACGTTACAGCAAGCATTTTTTACGATGTGGATTTATGTCGATGGAACCAAAAACCGGACATGTAAAAGCGTATGTTGGCGGACCCGACTTTGCACATTTTCAGTATGATATGGTAACTTTGGGTAAACGTCAAGTTGGCTCAACCGTTAAACCATACTTATACACCTTAGCAATGGAAGAAGGAATGTGGCCTTGCGATAAAACAACCTGGCGGCCTATCACTTTCAATATTCCCGATCAACCTTCGTGGACTCCCAAAACTACTACAAAAGGGAAACATATTGGAGCTACAGTTTCTCTAAAATGGGGTCTTTCCAATTCCGATAACTGGATTTCGGCCTATTTAATGAGTCTGTTTACGCCCGAGTCGTTGGTAAAACTTATGCGTTCGTTTGGTATTCGCGGTCAACTCGACCCTGTTGTTTCTATGTGTTTAGGTACCGATAATATTTCGGTTGCCGAAATGGTTGATGCTTACACAGCCTTTCCAAACAAAGGCATTCGGGCTGAGTCGATTTATGTAACTCGTATTGAGGATGCTAACGGCAATGTAATTGCTAATTTCAACGCTAAAATGCACGAAATTTTGAGCGAATCTACTGCCTATAAAATGATTTATATGATGCGTGCCGTGGTTGATGGTGGTACAGGCTCGCGCATACGTAATAGATATGGTTTGCGAATGCCAATGGCTGGTAAAACGGGAACGACGCAAAACAATTCCGACGGTTGGTTTATGGGTTACACACCGTCGTTGGTTTCGGGTGTATGGGTTGGTGGCGAAGATCGGAGTATTCATTTCGATAATATTGCCGAGGGTCAAGGTGCTGCTATGGCGCTACCTATTTGGGCAATTTATATGAAAAAAGTGTATAACGATGGCAGCTTAGGCTATTCGCAAAACGAAAATTTTGATATTCCCGAAACATTTAATGTCAACCAAGGTTGCGAAGAAAATATGTTCGATTAAATATTAAAATTTTATTTTGTGGCGAGTAGTGCCTTTGGGATGTGTTGACGAATCGAAATGAGGAAGTGTTTCGGTAAACGAGCCAGTTACTTTACTGCTATCCGAAAGCACAAAATCGCAATCAATTTTATATTTCGAATTTATAATTTTAACTGTAAACGACCCACGACTAAGATGTTTTTGAGTTGTATAGGTTTTATTTTTTTCGATATAATATAAAAATGCCCCTACATCAATTTTCATTTCGTCTATCGGAAATTGTTCGCCCGGATAAAAAGTAAAGGCTGCACCCGAACTCGAAGAGCTGTATTTCCCTACGGGCAATAATACACTATCTTTGGGTATAAAAATGTCTTCGACGTATAAATATTGTCCAATTCCGCTCAAACTACCTTCGACTACTTTCAACGAATCGCTAAATAACGACAGCGATAGCACATTGTTTTCGATTTTATATTCATCGTAATAAGGCCCATAATATTCAGCATAACCCCAGCTATAATGAGGATTTTCTTCGTATCCATATTTAATAGATGGTTCGTCGGGTTTACAAGCTGCAAACAGCAAAATTACTATCGGAAGAATAAGAATTTTTTTCATTGAAAATTAAAAATTTGTGCACGTTTTGGACTAATAACGTACAAAGATATAAAATGTTATGTCAAAATAGAGCCTACCGCACAAAAAAAACTTCCGCCAACCTTATGTCGACAGAAGTTTTATATTCGTTTGTTAAAAAAGAATTAAGCTTTTGGTCTTGCTTCTTTCACTACCATTGTGCGACCATCAAATTCTGCACCGTTCAACTCTTCGATTGCTTTTGCTGCTGCAGCATCATCTGCCATTTCAATAAAAGCAAAACCTTTCGATTTGCCAGTTTCACGATCTTTGATAATTTTGCAAGATTCTACTTTGCCATACTCTTCTAAAACGCCTTGAAGGTCGTTTTCGCGAACTTTGTAACTTAAGTTACCTACGTAAATGTTCATAAAAAAATAAATAAAATTTGATTAATAGTGTTTTTCCAGAACCACATAAACAAACGAGGATTAAAACAATATCAGTTCCGAAAAAAGGAGAGACATACATAAACCACGAAAGAAATACAGTATCTTTATGCTTGCAAAGAAACAAATTTATTTTGATTTTGCAAAATATTTTGAAATAAAAATCAATTTACCATAAAAAATACTATAATAATGGCTTATGAATTACTATGAAGCTGTTTCTGAATTTCAATTCTGTTTCAAAGTACTGATTTTTAGATACTGGATTATTCCTAAAGAATTCAATTTACCTTTGTTCACTGTATCGGCTACAATTTAAAAATATTTGTAAATGAGGGCGTCTTTCCGAAACATACCCTCAATTGAATAGTACGATAATTATTGCAAATTATTTTTGTAACTTTGTAACTCCAAAATACACAAATTATGGCAAAAAAAATTCCTTACGGCATAAGTGATTATGCACGCATAAAAAAAGAAAATTTTTATTATGTTGATAAAACAAGTTTTATCGAACAAGTAGAACTTGCTCCGCCATTTTTGTTTCTTATTCGTCCACGTAGGTTTGGTAAATCGCTATGGTTGAATATGATGATGACTTACTACGATATTCTCGAAGCCGCAAATTTTGAAGTTAATTTTGGTCAAACCTATATCGGGCAGCATCCTACCGATGAAAGAAATAGTTATTTGATTCTTAATTTTAATTTTTCGGGAGTGAATCCTGATTTGAATGAGGTGAAACTGTCTTTTGAGAAACATTGCAACAAATCGTTCGACAATTTCAATTCGGCTTATCGTTTACTTTTGGGTGAAGAGTATATTGCAAATTATCCCAAAGACGATTTAGCCGAATC
>CAMDNO010000172.1 GCA_945902955.1 Porphyromonas cangingivalis | reverse complement strand
GCATAAGTTCCGGATTTCACATATACATTATCGCCTGAAGTAGCTGTTACTCCTGCTATGGTTTTCTTGGCTGTCTCCCAAGACAAACCATCTCCAGTATCATTTGCTTTGCTATAATCTACAAAATAAGGACCAACGGCATTTGCCATCATCGAAATGCCTAAAAGGCAAATAGTCAAAAAAGTAAGTTTTTTCATTTTTAAATTGTATTAAAAAGATTAAGTATTGATTAGTCGTTTTTATTATATCCGTCCAACCGCTTTGAGCGGTCAGAGGGATATTTTTTAAATCGAAGTTATTATGGAAGAATGAATCTTTTAAACTCTTCAAACGTGTTTTAACTATCTAACAATCGCCTTTTGAACCGAATTGCCAATGCGAACCAAATAGATTCCACTTTGTAAATCGAAGGAAATTGCTGAAGAAGTAATATCTTTTTGAGCCATTTTCATTCCTGCCAAGTTGTAGACTGAAGCAATGCTACCAGTAGTAATGTTCATCACATCTAATCTGTTCTTGCCTGCAACCACATTGAATGATTTGTTTTCGAAAGCATTGTGAAGGGCTGAAAGACTTGCCAATTCATAAGCACCTACCGCACCCGGATTTTTGAATGTTTTACCAGCTTTGTCTGTAAGATTGCTTGAAGTCAAGGCTTTTCCTGCCAAGTATGAACCCTCTTGAATAGACCATACAGATTGCTCTGACGATAAATCATAAGTGTTACCCACAGCTACAGTTGGCATTTTGAATTTAGGATTGTTGGTTACAGCATCCAAAGTATTGTCAATGGCAGCGATATTTGGAAATAAATTATCTATTCCTCCACCATTTGTATAATTATTACTGATAAGGGTATTTACATTCCAGGTAAGTCCTGTTCCTGCCGACCATTTCATGTTGGATACTACACCATCATTCTGATTGTTCCAACACACATTGTTCCAAGCTTGAATTGCATTTTGTGGAGTTGCACTTGCCGAGAAGGTGTTAAAATACAAATGCAAACCAGCTGAAGCACAATTGGTGGTTTTATTGTTGGCAACCACACAATTTAATATTGAGTCGGTAGGAAATGTATTAAGAGTCATCAATACGGCTCCACGTTGTAATTTTGTTAAGTCAACTGTAGCATTCGGAGTTACGTTTATGTTAGTTGTCATTCTTCCGGTATAATTTATCTCATTGTTATGAATGATAAAATTTTTAACAACCGTTGTTTTATTATTTGCCGAATAGGGAGACTTTCCTTCCACTTGTACCATCAAGCCTGACGAATTCCCATTGGCAGTAGCATTCGGATTCATCTGACTGTAATCAAGATTCAATAAATTGTTTCGTACAATACAATTTGATGCCTTAGTTTCGGAAGCTATTTGAAGGTAGGGGTAAGCAGTGTTGTTATTAAACGTAGAGGTTGCAGTTAGTGATATTCTATTATTTTCAATCAAATTATTAGTAAAAGAACCTTTGGCAGTACATAACACACACCAGAACGACCCTGTAACGGGATAAGTTAAATCACAATTGGAAATGCTGTTGTTTCTAAAAATGCAAGGGTTTACGGTATTGATGGTATATACAATAGAGATATGATTCAATACATGGGTAAAGGTAAATCCATCTACAATAATGGTAGTAAGAGTACTTCCCGTGGGTGCAAAGTTAATTGCAAATGCTCCGGAAGCACTTACCCCGGGGGTATTCGTGTCTCTATTAATAGAAACCGAACTCAAAATGGTTGGAGTCTTAAATTCCCACGCTTCTATAATTCCATTCCCATCGTTATCATTCAAAAGTCTTTCGGCAGGAGATGTTTCGGTTCCAGCAAATCCTCCATAATAATTGTCGCCGGTTATAAACCGTAACTGATTCAGACCTTGCTCATAAGTGCCACCTTTCACAAAAATATCATCCACTCCCGGTGTTTCATACGCCATAATAGCTGCCATTTTCACTGTTTTCTTGGCAGATGCCCAAGTTTGACCATCGAAGGTGTCGTCGCCATTTGCACCATCTACATAAAAAGTAAGTGCATTGGCCATAGTGGCAAAACACATAACACTTAGCGCTATCAAAGTAATTTTTTTCATTTTGATATTGTTTTAAAAGTTTTTTAAATTAAGAATACTGTATTGATTGGATTTAATTCGATACAAAAATAATATTGTGGATACAAGCAAACGTATAAAATAATCTGTATTCGTGTAAAATCGTACGTAATTTTTAAATATCTGATAATCAATGCTTAAAAATGATTTTTTTTGATTATTGAACGATATTATAAGGGTTTAATCTATTTTATAAGCATGCTATCTATTTTATAAGCTAAAATATGATCCTAAATTATTTCACTCGTTCAAAATAGGGCAAATCTGCTATCGTTACCGCCACTTCTATTTGCCTATTTCCTTTGAAAACTTTCCCACTTTTATATTTCCAATTTCCTTGGGGCAATATTATTTTCAAGGAACTTATGCCTTTGTCAACAATTGGTGCTACCAATAAAGAATCGCCCAATAAAAACTGGTTGCTAATATTTTCATATCCCCGATTGGGATAATCGAACTCAAGTGGTCGAATAATTGGAATGCCCGTAGCAGCTGTATTTTTTGCAGCATTCAAAATATAGGCTGAGAATTTCTGACGAAGCTGAACGGCTGCTTTTACCGCTTTTAGGTTTTCGGCACTTAAAATACGCCATGGTGCCACCGAAAATTGCATCATTGGCATCAACGCATGGCATTGTGCCGAACGTACCACCAATTCCTGATCAATACTATTTGTGGAGAGAAACGATACGAAGTCGCCTCCACCTATCATATCAGGGCAATTGTAATAATATCCCATCAAGCCCTGCACCATCATGGACGGCACCAGTTTTTGCAAATCCGACCAACTGTGCGCTTTGTCCCTCAATCGTTGCACCAAAGGCTGTCCGCCCATTTTCCACATCGCGCGGTATTCGTTGAGCGGAAAGTCAAGTCCAACCTTCCCAAAAAGTTCGGTCTGCGTGTTGGCAGAAACATTCCCTTTGCTAGTACCTCTGGCATAAAACTCTGCATCGCCGGCATCGAATTTGAAACCATCAATACCATAGTTGGTTTGCAGCTTCTTCAATTCTCCCTTGAACCATTGTTCTGCAACGGGGTTCGACAAATCGAGTACAGCACTAATTCCGTTCCACCACGACACCATTTCGGGTTTCACATTTCCCCTAAAATCGAGCGTGGGCAATGTGCTATTGTTGACTATTTTTGATTCGGAATTCAAGAAAGCTCCTTTTGAGACCAAGTCACGATACACATCGCAATCGGCACTCACAAACGGACATACCCAAAGCATAACTTTAAAACCCAGACCGTGTAATTCTTGTATCATGGCTTTCGGATTTGGGAAACGGGCGGTATGGAAATTCCATTTGCCGTAATCTTCCTGCCAATTGTCATCTATCATCAGCACACCAGGAGGAAAACCATTGTCGATAATTGCATGCGCATATTTCAGAATGTCCACCTGATTTTGATTGTACATTAACTCTATCCAGGTATTGTATTGCGGAGCAGAAAAAAGTGTTGTATCAGGTAATTTGTGTTGCGAAGGAAAATAATGATTGGAAGCATACAAATATGCCTCTTTTAAGCTGTTACCTGCTTTAGTTTTTATTATTTCTCCTTTTGATTGAAGGATATCTACTTTTCCATTTTCTATTTTCACTTCATAAGGTTCTTCACTCCAAACTACATCGCCTTTGTTGGACAAAAGAAGCGGTTGCACCTGATTGCCATAGGAATCGGCAATCATATTTCCTTTGAAGTTTTTACTTACAGGCATTATATCTCCCAATGCAGTAATGCCTACCCACCAGCAAGTATCGTTTTTTTGTGGTTTACTTGTAGGTTTACTTGCAGATAAAGTTAATGTGGTTAATAAAAGTAATGCTGTTAAAGTGGGAAATTTCATAATGTGTGTAATTAGCCCCCTGCCCCCGAAGGGGAAAAGAGAGAAGTTATTTAATTTGATTATCAATTGTTTGTACAAACTGTTTTTTGAAACTCCCCTTTAGGGGTTGGGGGTTATTATTATATATGCCGGAACTATTCCTTCGTTATATTTATCCTCTTCAAACTGAGGTTTGGTTCCCATGTCTATGGTTATCATGTCCGGTTGTTCGTTTATTTTCAGCTGAATGCTGTATTTCCCATTGCCTTGTGCTGTGGCCACGCCACTTACTGTGGGTAATTTTTCACCATCAAAGGGAACAATCAGCCACACATACCAAGTCAACGACTCGCCTTTGCAGTAATACTCAGCTGCAAAAGCCGGCACTTTCTCACCATATTTTGGTGCATACCATCCTTGTTTCAATGTCTCGTTTCCAAAAAACAACTTGCCAGTTGGCGATACATTTCCTCTTATTGGAAGCATGTAAAGATTTCCTTTTTCAGGGTCGGAAGTCACAAGCGCTTGATTGGCCAAAATCTCCACTTTTTTTACATCCGGATGAAAGTGCCAGTAGGTGGTTACATCTCGTTTTTGGTCGGTGAATACCTGATCCAATACTACCCAGTATTTTCCACGTTTGTAATACACACCACGTCGGTGTGCATTTTTGCCTAATAATCTTGCTCCAAATCCTTTGCCATCTTTATCATTTTCGATATAACCGTTGCGTGTTATTCCTCTGAAAAAATCAAAATCCTTGCTGATTTTGTATTCGGTGCTTGCAATGGGTTTGGTGGAATGGCTGTAATAATATTTTGTCATTGCTTCGTTATCCACACGCCAATCGGGGAAAAACTGCGTGCAACTGTCAATGCTTACGGTATTGTGACCGCGTGTGGCTTTGAAATAATATTCTGTCCAACCGTCATACAAGAAATAATGATAGCGCCCATTATCCACCAAAATTTTGCGTTTGTTGTAAATAGAAAGCATTAAGGCATCGTGGTGCTGATGACCTGAACCATAAGGCCCCATATCAAAAAAGCTGAATTGGTTGGCAACTGGCAATGTATCTCGGCTCACAGCATAGCCCGACCAGTTGAACAAGCGGGATGGCAAGCCGTTGGGTGCTTTCCCTTTTTGTCCTTTACTAAACAGATACAAAGCTTCATCATTACCCGTTTTTTCGGCATAATCGAGTCCAGATGCGAGGTCGTTGTTCTCTGAATTGGAATCGCCTGCCGGAAACAATGCACCATCCGGATAGGCACACCAGGCATTATAAGTCAATTGGGCATTCAGCTGACTACTTAAAGTTGTGGGAACTTTCAATCCGGCTCGAATCATTAAGTCTCTGAAATTCAAACAAGTCCTGTATGTAATGTACCCATAATGTAAGGACAATTCTGTTTGTGCTCCATCAGCATAAAAATCGGTAGTCATGTTTTGCAAAAATCGACCTGAACTCACTTTTTTCCATTCGGCTGCATTTTTGAATTCAGGAAAATTTACGGCGAGATTGAGAAAATTTACCGATTCGCTGGTTGTCCAATTTCCCTCGCCGGTTGACCCATGTAGCTTAATAAATTCGGCGTGTTCCTCAATATAACTTAACAAGAGAAGTGCTATGCCGTCCTCTTTCAAAGGATGTTGAATATAGCTGTAAAATATTTTCACGAAAGCATCCATCCTAATGGCAACGTTCAACGATGTCCAATAAACATTGTTCAGTTGAGCCACCCTGCCAGCATAATACACTTGTGGTTTATTATCAAGCAGGTAAAATAATCCACTTTCAATTTCTGCTTTTGAAGTTGGATTGTAGGTTTTATGCCAATTTTCTACTGCTTTTACCGCTTTGGCATACCTTTCGGCCAAGTATGCATTGCTGTCGAAAGTAACGGAAACTCTTTCACTGTATTTCGAAAGATTTTGTGTTAAACCAGCTTTCAATGCAGCATTTATAGTCGTTTTTTTTCTTTCCACTTCGCCAGCTGCCGAAGTTTGGTAATATTGAATTAATGCTTTCATTCCATCAGCATCGCTTTTTGTATACCCCGCTTTTATTGTATTTAACTCTTTGGAATTCAGATTTAAGCTTGCTTTTAAACGCTTGGCTCTATCAGGACAACGGGTTATAAATTCCGTTACTCCAAAATATTGATGATAGCTGTTTTCAAGATCCGTTTCTTGCGAATGTAACAGTGAATAATAAGGCAACAAAATGAGAATTAAGAGCAATAGAAATGATTTTTTCATTGGAATAATTTTAAATTTTATAAGATGTAAAGTCAATAAATCAACACTTTACCACTATAACCAACATCTTTTGTTTTCAATGTCCACAAATAGACGCCATTGCTTAACCCATGAACATTTATTGCATTATCGATAGTGAGAAATGATAAGTTCTTTTCAAGTATTCTCCGACCTTGCAAATCATTCAAAGTAAATTCAAAATCCTGATTGTTGGCATTTTTGTTCTGAATAATTAGTTCTTTTGAACCCGAACGATTGTAACGAACCGAAATTGGATTGCCAGCTTTTAATTCCGATAGGGCATTAATAATTGACGGAACCAAATTTCCGGCTAATATCAATTCTATACTGTGTTTTCCAGCAGCAATGTCAACAGTTACTGAATTGGACGTTGAACTTACATTGGTCAACAGCACATTGTCCAACTTCACATTTAGAATGCCATTGTAGCTGAAAGTGACTCTTGCACCAGCCGAAATTATTGAACCTATTCTGTTATCCATCTGAATACTGATATTATTGTCTGCAGAAAATCCTGTGGGAATTGTAGCACCATCATTCAACTTCTTGCCATTAGCAACTGCATAATTGCTCAATAATCCGTTGTTATTCCGATAAAATACACTTTCGCCAATAAAACTGTAGGTAGCGTATATATTTTCTACTGCTGCATTGGGAACGATAAAATAATCGATAAAATTGGCTTTGTGTGTAATTTGTGCTCCCGAATAAGCGGTATTGATAATGCGACTAAAAGTGGCTTTGGCATGTAAATTATCCTGTGGAAAAAGAACAGTACCAAAACGCACATATCCATCAGTACCCGTTTTATAACATGAACGTAAATAATCTGCCAAGAAACAATGTCTTTCAACCAAGTTGGTGGAAGTTGCATTGTTTGTTGCGTCAAATGAGCCACGCCACGCTTGTCGTACATTTACGCTATCAGGAGTGGTAGCATAAAAAATATTGATTTTCTCTGTTCCATTTGTATTGGTAGTTACGAAACCGTTAATTGACCCCTGATACTCCATTTTATCCTGAATGTTTTGGACATACCCTTTTTGAGAATTTGGGTGCAACATCATGGTTACTACTTTGCTGGCGTTGGACTGCACTTTATCCCTCACCAGAAAGTAACCGTTTGATTGACCATCCACAGGCTGAACAAAGAACAGCGTCCGCCAGTGATTTGAGTTTCCAGTGGTGGTTGAAGGAATATCAGTCTCGCCAAACTCTACCATTCCTCCTACCAAACCATGCCCAATTTTAATACCATTGGCATCTTTCAAACCATAAGTATCGGTTAGTCCATTACCACCATAATCCAGAAAAGTTTTTTTACCGTCCACCAACACTACATTTTGAAGCCAAGCATCACTCCAACCTCCGCCATCAGGTCTGGTACCTGGATAACCTGGATAATAATTTGTACCTGAATTCATTATCAAGAGCTCACCATATCCATTCACAGCAATGCTATTCTGGTCTTGATGACAATGCTCAATTGTTTCTATCGTGGTTTTAGGTATCTCGCGTTGGAGCGAATAAAGGATACCTTGAATTGCATTCGTTGAATTTGAACGATCCCAAAATGAGGCACCGGAGAATTTTTTCAGCAATGAAGTTGGCATTGCAGGTGTTGCTTTTGTCTCAGGAATAAGCAGATAATTAAACAAGAAACTGTTATTATTATTTGTAGGAGTGTCGTGAGTTGAACCAAAAAACCAGGAAGCATTTTGTCCTGCTTTCTCGCTATAAAGGCTCATTCTATACATCAAGCCTTCTCGGGATAGTAATTCTTGAGAGTTTCCTGAGTCTCCAAACCGTTGAAAAGTACCAAATGGAGTAAGTGTAAAGGTGTTCGCCCAATCCATGGTCTGAATCATTCTTGCATCGTTATGGAAGTCATATATACCCATAAATGAAAGAATTTCGAAAGCACTCCACTTAGCAATTCTATCTCCCCCAATCCGGGCATGATAGTACCCCGGTGAATGAAGCCAAGAACCATCACTACAAATACTTCTATTTAACAGCTCGTATTTATATTCATTTATTGCCGACTGTATATTTATTCTGTCATCTTTGTATAGGTAATAAACTACATTAGCACCTTTCCAAGATATTGACCAAGCAATATCTTTACCAATATTGGTTCCAGACAAGAATTTATGATTTATAAACGATATTGCCATATTATCAATTACAGCTTCAACTTCCGATAATTGGGTAGGCGTAAAATCATCGTGCATAATATCCATGGCAATAATTGCATTCACAAATGCTCCTGCTGCATAAACTGAATTATAATGTTCACCATTGTGTAAAATAGAATTTTGTTCTGGTAATCTTTTGATGAGCTTAAAAGTAGAATCCCGAATGGACTGTTTTAATATTTCGTTGTCGTAATTTAAAATGTAATGTAATGATTGCGCCGCAAATACTTGTGTGAATGTGCTCCAGTAATTTGAATTAGGAGTTGTGGCAGGAACCGTTGTTTTCCAATAATATCCAGCCCCACCTACAAAGGAGTTGAAGGGAACGGATGTAGACTTGTTGCTAGCCCTTAATGCCGGATACATATCTTTCGTAACTATCAGGCAAGGATGGTTAATGGCAAAAAATTCATAAGCACCCACAGACCGAGGAGTAAGAAAGGTATTTCCATTTTTGTCTGTTAGATTACTTGAAGTAATACCTTTAGCAATTAAATATGAGCCTGAAGAAAAAGACCACAGTGATTTCTCAGAAGTTAAATCATTTGTATTACCTACTGTAGTGGTGGGTGCTAAAAATTTAAATTGGGTGTTATCCGTAGCTGTTTGGGTATTATCAGAACCGGTTATTATAGTTCCATTAGTTAAACCTGCACCGTTACTAAAGTTGTTCTTAATCTGCGTGCCAGCTATCATTCCTGATTCTGCAACAGAAGCATAATTACTTAATGTACTACCATTGTAATTATTCCAGGCTACATTATTGTACGCCTGAATACCTTTGGTATTATTTTGAAAGTTAAAATTAATTCCGGCAGT
>CAMDNO010000171.1 GCA_945902955.1 Porphyromonas cangingivalis | reverse complement strand
TTTACCGTTTCGGCTTACACGCGCGAACAAAAAGTGGATTATGGCGTATTAGAAACAGGAGTTGATGACAAATTGGTAAATTTTATCGAAAAACCAACATCTACCTACAAAGTAAGTATGGGCGTGTATATGGCAAATAAAGAAATTTTAAATTACATTCCCGAAAATCAATTTTACGGTTTCGACCACCTTATGCTCGACCTCATAAAAGCCAATAAACCAGCCGCCGTAAAAGTCCATTCGGGCTATTGGCTCGACATTGGTCGACCCGACGATTACGAAAAGGCTTGCGAAGATGTTTTAGCTTATAATTTATAACAAAATTCGTATCTTTGCACCCGTTTTCGGTTTAGTTCATTTAGCAAAACTGTTATTCAGTTAATTGATTTTATACCAATACATAGTTTTTTCAAATGAACTGATGAACCAATCAACTGATGAACCAATCAACTGATGAACCAATCAACCAATTAACGAAACAAAAAAATGACAAATTTCAAACGCACTACTGTAACCTCCGCACTACCTTATGCCAATGGCCCAGTTCATATCGGACATTTGGCCGGTGTATATGTACCTGCCGATATTTATGTTCGCTACCTTCGACTCAAAGGCGAAGAAGTGCTTTTTATTGGAGGTTCGGACGAGCACGGTGTGCCCATTACATTAAAGGCTAAAAAAGAGGGTGTTACCCCACAAGATATTGTAGATCGCTATCACGGAATTATCAAAAAATCGTTTGCCGATTTTGGAATTTCGTTCGATATTTATTCGCGCACCACATCGGCTACGCATCGCGAAGTGGCTTCGGGAATTTTTAAAACCATTTACGACAAAAGTGGTTTTGTTGAAAAAACAAACGAACAATATTACGACGAAACAGCCCAACAATTTCTTGCCGACCGCTACATAACGGGTAAATGTCCGCATTGCGGCAACGAAAATGCTTATGGCGACCAATGCGAAGCCTGCGGAACGTCATTAAATCCGACGGATTTAATTCATCCAAAATCGGCTATCAGCGGCGCAGCTCCGGTAATGCGCGAAACTAAACACTGGTATTTGCCACTTGACCAACACGAAGCATGGTTGCGAAAATGGATATTGGAAGACCATAAAGAATGGAAAGCAAACGTGTACGGACAATGCAAAAGTTGGTTGGACATGGGCTTACAACCTCGTGCTGTGAGCCGCGATTTGGACTGGGGAATTCCTGTTCCAGTTCCCAACGCAGAGGGTAAAGTGCTCTATGTATGGTTCGATGCGCCAATTGGATACATTTCGAACACCAAAGAACTTTGCGACAACGAACCCGAAAAATATGGAAAATGGGAAAAATGGTGGAAAGATGAAGATACGCGCTTGCTCCATTTTATTGGAAAAGATAATATTGTATTTCACTGTATTGTTTTTCCAGCAGTCTTAAAAGCCGAAGGTTCGTATATTTTGCCTGATAATGTACCCGCCAACGAATTCCTGAATCTCGAAGGTGATAAAATTTCGACTTCGCGAAATTGGGCTGTTTGGTTGCACGAATATTTAGAAGATTTCCCTGGAAAACAAGATGTATTGCGCTATGTATTAACAGCTAACGCTCCCGAAACAAAAGACAACGATTTCACTTGGAAAGATTTTCAACAACGCAACAACAGTGAGTTAGTAGCCATTTTTGGTAATTTTATCAACCGAGCTTTGGTGCTTACGCAAAAATATTACAATGGCAAAGTGCCTGCTTTAGGCGAACTGACTGACTACGACAAGCAAACTTTAGACGAATTTGTAAATGTAAAAGCCGATGTTGAGAAATTACTCAATAATTTTCGCTTTCGCGATGCACAGAAAGAAGCTATGATTTTGGCACGAATTGGCAATAAATATTTGGCTGATACCGAGCCTTGGAAAGTAGCCAAAACAGATATGAATCGGGTGGCAACCATTATGCATCTAAGTTTGCAAATAGCTGCTAATCTGGCTATTGCTTTCGAACCATTTTTGCCATTTACCTCCGAAAAATTGCGTACGATGCTTGGCATGAACCATTTCAATTGGGCCGATTTGGGTAAAATTGATTTATTAGAAGAAGGGGCACAACTGGGAACTCCTGAATTATTATTCGAAAAAATTGAAGACGAAACTATTGCTGCACAGGTTCAAAAATTACAAGACACCAAAATTGCCAACGAAGCAGCCGCTTACAAACCCAATTCGGTAAAAGAAAATGTGGCGTTCGACGATTTTATGAAAATGGATATTCGTGTGGCGACTGTATTAGATTGCCATAAAGTGCCCAAAGCCGACAAATTACTTCAGTTTAAATTAAACGACGGCATGGGCGAACGAACAATTCTATCGGGAATTGCCGCTTCGTACCCAAATCCCGAAGAGCTTATTGGCACACAAGTATGCTTTATTGCCAACTTCGAACCACGCAAATTGCGCGGCGTAATGAGCGAAGGCATGATTCTTTCGGCCGAAAATGCAGATGGCAAATTAGTACTCATTCGCCCAAGTGCTGTGGTAACAAATGGCGTGGAAGTGAAATAAAATTATATAAAATGAAACAAATACTGACAACACTATTATTATTATTGACCTTTGGTTTTGCTTCGGCGCAACAATCAGCCATGATAAATGAAGATTTTCATCAAAAAATGATGGATTTCAACATCGCATGGACAAATTTCGACATGCCAACCAAACTTAAAGACCGAGAGGCACGCTTTTCGGCTTATCAGTGCATGTATTTTTCGGGTTTGAAACCGGCAAAACCAACTGAATGTTCGAGAGGGATAGTTCAGATTGAAGCAAGCAAAGGAAAATACATACCCTATTTCGAATTTCCCGAATTTCCATCTTGCAGCATTCTAAAGTTGGGCATTCAAGCGGGCGACAAAAAGAAAATTTGCGGAATTGCCATTCAGCAATTGCAAAACGATGAGTGGAAAACGGTGGACGAAACAACCATTGATGTGAAGCAGAAATGTATTTTTTGGTTCCCCAATAATATTAAGAGCGACAGTCCTTTAAAATTAAGACTAATTGCAAATAAAGCTGGAAGTGTTTTTCTTACAGATGTTTATGCCGAAGAGAAAAAATAGGTTTTTATTTTTTAAAAGTCCAAACATCTGATTTATAATTCTTTTCAAGTTTCAAAATCGCATCTTGATCAAAGTCGGTAGTGGGTAATGCAGTTGTATAGTAATATTTTTCGGCAGTATATATTATTTTTTTCATAAAAAGTGCTGCCGAAAAATTCATCAACTCATTTTCTCGTAAATAATCGATTATATTTTTCGTTTTACTTCGAACCGAAGCGGTCGCTTTTACCGAATTATCAACAGTCTGTACATACAAAGCCTGCTTTAACAATTCCAAATTAGCGTCCACCAATAATGTACCATGATGTAACTCACGGTTTTTGCTAATATGCGACGCCGTTCCAGTAATTTTATGGCCATCCGGCAACCACAAATCTTTGCGTTCACCCATTTTTGCTGATACGCCCAATTCGTTGAGCCAAGCTACTACTGGAAGTAAAAAATCACCCGAAAGTAAGTTTTTATGCTCATTTTTAGTCCCAATAAAACTAAAATTCAAATTTCCCAAGTCGTGAAAAACGGCTCCCCCACCCGATTTGCGACGAACGAGTTGAATATTATTTGCTTTGCAAAAATCCATATTTACTTCGTTGCGCACCGACTGATTGGAACCAAGCACCACGCTTTTGTCGTTGACATAAAAAAACAAAAAATCCTCTTGAAATTCGGTGAACAAATACTCCTCGAATGCCAAGTTGTAAGAAGCTGAGAAAGAATGTGATTGAATAATTTTCATAACAAACTAATTTTACTAATTTTGTACTGTGAAACGAACCATTACAATCATATTATTAGTTATTATACATGCGTATAGTTCTTATTCGTTGAGCATTGGTAACAAGTCGACTTTTAGTGAGCGTAACTTTTCATGTGAGAATAATCAACAAACTACATCCCATAGAAGTCAACCAACCTCCTATTTTCTATCAAATCCACATTTTATCTTAGGGGCTGAAATAAATATTGTAAACTTTGGTTTTAACTTACTCAAGCTTCCGCAACGTATAAATTTCAGTTCAGAACACGTTTATCGAATTCGAAATTTCAAACAGTTGGTTATTAAAAAATTTGATTTTATAAACCAGTTAGAAAACTTATTCAAGGCATCTAATCAACTCGATGGTTATTACCTCTACCATCTACGCAAACTCCTGATTTAATAAAATCTCCTTTTACTCTCAACACGAATACTTTCGTATTGATTTAATTTAATCAACTTATTATCAAAACAATAGGCGGACACATCCTGTTCGCTTTAAAAAATGTATATCCAAATGGAAAATTACAATACAATAGAACAAGTTCTCGAAAACGTGAACAAAAGCATAGTTTCTAAAACAAAAACATCTCCAATTTCAGGCATTATATTACTGATAATCGGATTATTACTACTAATTTTACCAAACGCAGTTTCACTATTTACAAATAGTATAATCTCATCATCTCTATTAATATCGGGAATAATCAGTATAGTGGTTGGTGTTTTTAAAACTTTTTATCGGAAAAATTATTTTGTAGCAACTTCAAATAATCAAAGGCTAAAAAGTTTTGATTTAAACTTCGAAGTTGTTGAAAAGGAAAATTTAATACGCTTGTGTAACAGTGGTAAAATTGATCAAATTCACAATTTAAAAAGAACTGTAAGCAACGGACTGAGATTAAATTTTATGACAACATCTGATTTGAGCATCTGTTATTCTCAAGTTATTGGCTATGTCCCTTTTGAGGATATACCTCTTACAGAGCCCGTTAAACTTTCGCTGAACGAAGCCCAATACTTAAAAAAGTTACTTTCGGAAGTATAAGAAATGAATTAATAGCAGTTGCGCCACAAAAAAGCCCAGCTGCTATTTTCATTTTCAATACTTAAATTTTCTTATACACCTCATCGAAAGGAATACGTAATCGGTCGCCCCATATACCTACATTTCCATTTCGAATACCACACGGAATGACCATATTTACTTCGGCTCCGTGAGGTAAATTGAGTAACTTTTTCACCCGTCGCCCATCGAAACCCTCGAGCGGACAAGTATCGTACCCTTCGGCAGCCATGGCAATCATAAAGGTTTGAGCAGCAAGAGCACAACTTTTGTGCGCCACAATTCGCGCTTCACTTTCCGACACAAAAGTGGTCATGGGGCGAAACAAACTGATAGCCGACGTGAGCAATTTGCGAAAAATACCCAACACACCAAAAAAGCGTGTGTAAAGAAAAGGAATCACTTTTCCGTAATAAATTTCCTGAATTTTAATTCGCTTTTGCTGCTTTTCGGCAGGGCTAGTCCGTATAATATTATCGCGCACAAGATTTAAAACTTGTTTGGCGCGCTTACGATGCAAATCCTGCCTTACAACGAAAACCACCACTTGTGGGGCAGTTGTAACAGCACTTTGCGACAAACAGGCATCACCCATTTTTTTCAATAATTCCGGATCGGTAATATGATAAAACTCCCACAGCTGCATATTCGAGCTATTTGGAGCCAGCGCAGCCATCTCAACACAATGCTTCACTTTCTCCACATCAGGCAAATTTTCTTTCGAAAAATTACGCACCGACCGACGAAAATTTAAGATCTGTTCCAAATTCAAACTACTATTCATTTCCATAACACGCTATTTTTTTACAAAGATAACACTTGAAAATTGCTTTGGTTTAACATTTTGGTATAAAATAAAGCAATAAAACGATTTTAGAACTTCCCGCTTATAAATCGCAAATTTTTATGTAAGTTTGCAAATTAGAAAAACAAAAAAATAAAATGCAAATTCCTCAACTAATTGCAAGCCATTTTATTTGAAATACAGATAGTTAAACATGAAAATAGTTATTGTCGGAACAGCATATCCTTACCGCGGAGGATTAGCTGCTTATAACGAGCGGCTGGCACGTCAGTTTGTGAGCGAAGGCCACGAAGTTGAAATCGTTACATTTACAATTCAATACCCCAAAATACTATTCCCGGGTAAATCGCAATTTTCGGATGAGCCGCAGCCCACCGATCTTAAAATTTCTCGAATAATCAATTCGACGAACCCCTTTTCGTGGATAAAAGCCGGACGAGAAATTAAAAATAAAAAAGCCGACAAAGTGATTTTCTGCTACTGGATGGCTTTTATGGCGCCCTGTTTTGGTACCATCGCTCGCATGGTTCGAAACGAAAACACAAAAACTATTGCACTCATTCACAACATGATTCCGCACGAACCAACTATTCTGGACACTATTTTCCCAAAATACTTTGTAAGTGCTATGGATGGTTTTGTGGCAATGGCCGAATCGGTGGTTGATGATATTAAACAATTTGATAAAACGAACAAACCAATTGCTGTTTCGCCTCACCCTATTTACGACCACTATGGCGACCCACTCGAAAAATCGAATGCGGCGATGCGACTTGGTTTGCACGAAAAAATCTCCTACATTTTGTTTTTTGGTTTTATTCGCGAATACAAAGGCTTGGATCTATTGCTTGAAGCATTTGCCGACAAACGCTTGCGGGAATTTCCACTGAAACTAATTGTTGCCGGCGAATTTTACGAAAACCCCGAGCCTTATTTGCAATTGATTTACAAACTGAAACTCGAAAGTTATGTTGAACTTCGCACGATTTTTATCCCCGACAATGAAGTACGTTATTATTTTAGCATCGCCGACATTGTGGCGCAACCTTACCGTACAGCTACGCAAAGTGGTGTAAGTCAGATTGCTTACCATTTCGAAAAACCGATGTTGGTTACAAACGTAGGCGGCTTGGCCGAAATTGTTCCGCACGGCAAAGTGGGTTATGTGGTAGATGTTGAACCCATTCAGATTGCCAATTCGCTGTTCGATTTTTTTACCAACAAACGCTCCGACGAATTTGTGCAAAACATAAAAATTGAAAAACAAAAATACGCTTGGTCGAAAATGACGGCGGCGATACAAACGTTAAATATATAGTTATTTGCTACGCGTTATTAATGGTTAATTGCCTTTGGGCGTTATTAACAACATGAAGTAAATATCAGCGTAGCTAAATAACACGAAGTAAATAACGGCGAAGCCTAATAACGCCAGAGGCGAATAACACGAAGTAAATAACGCCCAACGGGCTAACAAACAAAGATAAAGAATGGCAAACGAAATAGTAGAAACACCACTAATGAAGCAATACTTCGAAATCAAATCGAAACATCCAGATGCGATTTTGTTGTTCCGCTGCGGCGATTTTTACGAAACTTTCTCGTCCGACGCTATAGAGGCTTCGGAAATTTTAGGTATTACACTTACGCGCCGCGCCAATGGTTCGGCAAAAACGGTGGAATTGGCTGGTTTTCCACATCATGCACTCGATACGTATCTGCCAAAATTGGTGCGCGCCGGTAAGCGTGTGGCAATTTGCGACCAACTCGAAGACCCAAAACTGACAAAAAAAATTGTAAAACGAGGTGTTACTGAACTCGTTACGCCAGGCGTTTCGTATAGCGACACCACATTGAATCACAAAGAAAATAACTTTCTAGCGAGCGTTTACATGAATAAAAATCAGGTGGGCGTTTCGTTTTTGGATATTTCGACAGGCGAATTTTTGGTTGCCGAAGGAAATGGCGAATATGTGGATAAATTGCTGAATAGTTTTGGTCCCAAAGAGGTACTTTTCGACCGCTCGAAACGCAAAGATTTTGAAAATCAGTTTGGTACAAAATTCTTTACGTATGCATTGGAAGATTGGGCATATACGCCCGAATCGGCCAACGAACGGCTACTTAAACATTTCGAAACCAAAAATTTAAAAGGTTTTGGTGTGGATAATTTACCAAATGCAGTTGTTGCTGCGGGTTCAATTTTGCATTATTTAGATTTAACACATCACCAACAAACGGGGCATATTACCCAATTAGCTCGCATTGAAGAAGATAGATATGTGTGGTTAGATCGTTTTACTGTTCGCAATTTAGAGCTTTATGGGTCGATAAACGAAGGCGCTCGCACGCTGGCTGATGTGTTGGACAAAACTATTAGCCCAATGGGTGCTCGCTTGCTGAAACGCTGGATTGCTTTTCCGCTGAAAAATGTGAAACCCATCAATGAACGATTGAGTGTGGTAGAATTTTTCTTTAAAAATCCGGAGTTAAAAGAATTATTAGAGCAAAATATCGCACTCATTGGCGACCTCGAACGTATCATTTCGAAAGTAGCCGTTGGGCGTATCAATCCACGCGAGGTGGTGCAGCTCAAAGTGGCGCTCAAAGCCATCGAACCAATAAAAGCCGCTTGTGCCGCAACGGACAATGTAACCCTGCAACGCATTGGTGACCAGCTAAATGCCTGCCATGTCATTTCCGAAAAAATAGAAAAAGAAGTCAATAATGACCCACCCGTAATTATTAATCGAGGAAATATTATTCGTCATGGCATAGATGCCGATTTAGACGAATTGCGCATGTTGGCACATTCGGGAAAAGAATTTTTGCAACGCATACAGGAACGCGAAAGTGAAGCCACAGGCATTCCAAGTTTGAAAATTCACTTCAACAATGTGTTTGGTTACTACATCGAAGTGCGTAATGCGCACAAAGATAAAGTGCCCGAAACATGGATTCGCAAACAAACGTTGGTAAATGCTGAACGCTATATTACGCAAGAATTGAAAGTGTACGAAGAGAAAATTTTGGGAGCTGAGGAAAAAATTTTAGCTATCGAAACGCGCTTGTTTAGCGAATTGGTTATTGCCCTTGGCGAGTACATTACGGCTGTTCAGCTCAATTCCAACCTAATAGCTCAAATCGACTGCCTACTTTCATTTACCAAAGTGTCGGCCGAAAATAAATATGTGCGCCCCGAAGTGCTCGATAGCGACGTTTTGGAAATCAAACAAGGACGCCATCCAGTTATCGAAAAACAGCTTCCTATTGGCGAAAGTTACATTGCCAACGATGTGTATTTAGACAGCGAAACGCAGCAAATCATTATCATTACGGGTCCGAATATGGCGGGTAAGTCTGCCCTTTTGCGCCAAACGGCATTGATTACTTTAATGGCACAAATTGGTTGTTTTGTACCCGTGCAAAGTGCTCGCATTGGTGTGGTGGATAAAATTTTTACACGTGTTGGCGCAAGCGATAATATTTCGCAAGGCGAATCGACTTTTATGGTGGAAATGA
>CAMDNO010000170.1 GCA_945902955.1 Porphyromonas cangingivalis | reverse complement strand
CGCACGCTGGGATGGTAAAAAATGGAAAAATTATGAATTAATAAATTCCGGAAAATGGTTCCCGAAAACGCCTGAAGGGAAGGTAGAACTTGAACCAAATTATTCGGGCGGTATGAGTATCGACAAAGAGGATCCCAATACTCTCTATTTGTCGGTGAAGCGCGATTCGGTTTTCGAAATTGAAAAATGGGTAACTGCCAATGGTGGAAAATCGTGGAAAATTGAATTTATTACCAAAGGTTCAACCAAAGATAATGTGCGCCCATTTGCAGTACGCGGTGCAAAATCGGGCAATCCGGTGCAGGTGCTTTGGATGCAAAATACACGGTATATCCATTTCCACGCCACCCGTTTTACAAAATGGGACGACCGTTTTCATACTAGTATAAAAATGAATATCCCTTAGTCAATTGAGAATAATGCGTTTACAAAATAGGACATTTAGTATAAGCTACTTATTTATCATCCTTGAGCTCACAAACTATTGAAGTTCCTGTTTTTTTATGTATAAATTTTTAAAATCATTTCGTTTGTTTTTAAAAATCTACCAGAAACACATCATTTAAATTGATTTCAATTACCTTTTTAGCGGATTTGAAAACGGATTAAAATTGACTTCGTCAATTGATTACTTACAAATTAATAACTTTAAATTCTGAAATATTAGGCGGTTTAATTGCATCCATTATAAATACTCTAAATTTTGTAGTGTTTACCGTTGAGAAACTATGTTCCTTATTGCTGCCACAGCTAGAATCTGAAATTATACTTATCCATTCTTTTCCATTCCAATATTGCAATGTATATTCTCTTATGTTATCTCCAACTTCATTAACTATAACTTTGTTGATCAACTGTGGTTTCATCCATTCCATTTCCAGCCATTGTTTTTTTTCACTACGGGCAATCCATTTACTTTTCAAGTCATTATCATTGGCTCTAAATGCTTCAAATCCGGGATTTTGGTGATCTGTGTAAAACATAGATGAAGCACTTGCACGAGCTATCAGCGACATGTTTTCACCTTTATATTTGGGAGTGGGATATGCCACTTGTGGCAAATTATTGGAAGTGAAATTATACACACCTGATGCCATCTCAAAAATAATGTATTGACCAATGGCATCGCTTTTTTCAACCCCAATAAATTTCACAGCTTTAGCATTTGAAGCAAGTGCTTCTCCTTCTTTTACAGCATCGGCACTTGTAGCTGGGATGTATACTTTTGCTGTTGTATTTACAGGTATTTCGAAATGGAATGTTGCTGCTTTATCAGATTTTGTCCAGTTACTCACAATTTTTCCATATAAAGATTCATAAGTAGTATTGGCATACGTTAAGTTACCTACTAATGCAGGCTTAATCAAGAATTTTTGAAAACCGTAATGCTCTGGATCAATACGAATTCCGCCAAAACCCTTAATAAAATACCCTCCAATACCAGTATAACAGGTGTGAATACGACTAAGTCCTGTACTTGACCACAATTCTGGCCAAGTGGTTTCACCTTGCTCAATGAAGTATCCATAACTTGGATGGCGATTATCTGTCAATAGTTCGTAAATTAAATCCATACGTTCACCCGACTCGATAAAGTAACGAGTATAAAGTGCTTGACCAGAACTGCCTACATCGTAATACGGAAATCCATAAAGCATTTTATCGACTAAATTGTCATATACTTTTCGTTTCTCAGCATCTGGAGTTACACCAGAAAATAAAGCAAAAGCTTGATCCACCTGACGACCGGTTCGGTAATTTCCAGTTGCAGGATTGTAAGTATTGGCATGGGTAGCTGTACGTTGTACTTGTAAATGGTCGGCATATTTAGCTGCATCTTCGGTTTTTCCTAGCTCGTTAGCAACATTTTGTGCAATTTCTAACATGTAAGCATACAAGCAGTTATTGAAATGTACTGCGTCTGGAGCATTCATGCTCTTAAAATCATTACCATGTGGAGTTGCCCAATCGCCTAATCCAGGGAACTCACGCCGACCTTCCTTTCCAGCAATTAATGCTCCCCCATTTTTATAATCTGAGTGTTCAAATATCCATGTCATCCATTTTTCCATGGATTCATAATTATCAGCCAGTATTTTTTTTTCGCCAAAGGTGCGGTAAGTTTCCCAGATAGTAAGTGGGTTATTGGCTTGCCACATCAAAAATGGTCGATCTTCCTCATTTACAATAGCTCGTGTTCGTCCATCTGCGAACTGTGCATCTTTCATATATTGCATGTACTGATCCATATATGCGCCACTTTCAAAATTTGGTAATGCATCGCCATACATAGCCGCAACAGTTACTTCGCCCCAGCCACGTCTTTCGCGATGTGGGCAATCCATCATTATCCCATCGAGTGTGTTCGCTAGCAAAGTGCGAATATTCATCTCGTAAATTTGATTAATGAGATTATTTGAGCATTCAAACTGACTGATACGCTTACGATTACTAGTAATGCTATACCCCTTAATGTCTGAAGTTTCGGGTTTAAATTTTAATCCTGAAATTGTAAACCAACGTCCACCAGCGTAATTAAATCGGTTCGAAAAAGCACCTTTGCCACTTTGATTAAACACATATTTACTTCGCTGACTTTTATTACATCTGGTTCCTTTAATATCACTTATTTCTATAGTTACTGTATCGCCAGCAGTCCCATTTCTTAGGTCAATTTCGAATGTACCGGAATAATTAACCCCCATGTCAACCAGATAAGAACCATCAGCGTTTTTTGAGATTTCAACAGGAGTATGCTCTTGATACTTCACCTGTGACTCAACCATTTGCGAACTCACATATTGAGGTGTTTCTGTTTTACAAACTACAGCATTATCCCATTTGCTATCATCAAAAGCAGCTGAATTCCAGTTAGTAATTTGGCGGCGGGCATCAATCAGCTCTCCTCCAAAATCATGAATATCCCAATTTCCTATGTATTCACTATTACTTTTGGCACATTTCCAAGTTTCATCGGTCGACAATGTGAATGTCTTATCTTTCGTGGTAATTTCAGCTTGTGCTTTGAAAGTAAAGGGTGGATTCTTATTTTCGCGAATTCGGTTCCAACGCGTCCATCCCGAAGCATGCCAAACAGCAATTACATTATCGCCTTTTAGCAGCTTATCTGAAATATCATAGGCAATGTATGGTACTCTCGTTTTAAGATAAGAAGATGCTGGGTTCAATATATTATCGGTAATTTTTTTCCCATTTACATACAATTCATGATAACCCAAAGAGGCTACATATACAATTCCAGAACTTGGTTTCTTTTTGAGCGTAAAGTTTTTACGATACCAGATGTGTTCCATTTTTGATTGATCAGCTTTTTGGATCCACTTTCCTTTCCAATCATTAGTACTTAAAAGACCAATTGTAAAATGAGCATTTTTACTCCATTCAGAAGAAACTCCTTTTACATCCCAAGCCCTGATTTTCCAATAACAACTTTGGTTTGATTTCAGCAAAACACCTTTATATACAACATTTACCGATTGCTCAGAGAGTTGTTTTTTTGAATCCCAAAGGTCGCCAATATTTTTGTTTAGCTTCTCTGGGCTGCTAGCCACAATTAACTGGTAGGCAGTTTGTTTTTGACCACGTTCATTTTGAGCATCTACTATCTTCCAACTTAAACGAGGACTTAAATTTTCTATTCCCAAGGGGTTGATGCGATATTCACATCGCAAATCAATCGGTTCAAAGGCATTAACCTTATTGAACACGATTGTAATAAGAAATAGGGATAATAAGATAATTCTTATTGATACTAATTTACTTAGTTGTTTATGTTTCATGTTTACTTATTAGTTTAGATTATTTCTACTTTACTAAATTAAATTTTTATAATCATTTTCATTGTTTTTCAAAATCAACCAGAAATACATCATTTTCATTGATTGCAATTTCTTTCTTAAAAGATTGCGTTTTATTAATTTTTATATTTTCTGTGAAAATGGGAATAGCCAATTGCTTTTGCCAATCTGCTCGTAATCCTTCATTTGCCCTGCCAGCACCGATACATTCTTTGAACATGGTGTTAAATTGACCTGATTCTTTAGTATAGTCAATTTTAATCGCTCTATTTTGTCCGTTTAATTGTATGCATGTTACAAAAAAAAGAATGCTTCCAATAATAAAATACTTTTTCATTAGATATTATTTTGAAATAAATTCATAATTTCCAGCCGGAACTTCTAAAATAAGGTTAGATAGTTCTTGTTTAAGTATCTTTATTTCAGTTGTATTATAGAGTTCTTTACCACTTTCGAATATCTTATTTTTCGAACTTGTAGGAATGTAAACAGTTGCTTTCGAATTCACCGGTACAGATATATTCAGAATGAATTTATCGCCTTCTTTTCTCCAACTGCTACGAATAGTGCCGTAAGGGGATTCCGTTTCAGCATTTACATAGTTGAGGCCATCGGCAGGTGTTGGTTTAATAATGAAAGATTGATAACCCGGTTGGAGCGGATCGGGCTTGATACCGCCTAACGATTTCATAAACCACGAAGCAATACCGGTATAACAGGTGTGAATGCGACTTCGGACATTTACACTCCAAAACTCAGGCCATGTAGTTTCACCACGTGCAAGAAAATAGCCATAACTGGGTTGTGTTTTTTTCGACAAGTATTCGTTCAGAAACTTACTGCCATCTGTTTCCTCTATTAAATATTTGAGTAAAACAGGTAAACCCGAACTTCCCATATCCAAATAGGGAGTGCTTTCCATTGCCTTAATAAAATTTGTCTGCACTGTGGTTTTGTATTCTGCAGGCACAATATCTGCTAACAAGGCAAATGCCATTTGCACCTGAGTCGCCAGAGAATATATATTTTTATTTTTGTCAAAAAATAATGCGTTAATCTGAGCTTTCAAATCTTTCAATCGTTTAGTATATAACAATACATCCTCCGGTTTATTCAGTACTTTGGCAATAGCAATAAAATCAGCAAGATTCATTGCATAAACGCAATTATTGAAGTATTGTCCTTCCGGCGTATCTCCTCTTTCTCTACGATCACCCGGGGCAGCCCAGTCACCAAGAAATTTTCCCCAATCTTTCGAGTCTCCTTTAAAATAATTTGTCAAAACACCCTCTGCGGAGTAAATATGCAGAAAATCGAGCCATTTTTTCGCCGACGGATAAATAGTCTCAAGAATTCGCAAATCGCCATTATTTTTATACATCTCATAACTAACATTCAGACCGGCACTACTCCACATTGCACCTCCATAATGTTTGTTTACTTGGGGGGCGGTATGGTGTATCCAGCCATTATCTTCTTGAACATCAGTCCAGTCGCGTACATGTTTTGTATAAAATGCCGAAACTTCATAATTTGGGAATCCACAACCCCATGCAGATGCAAAAGTTTCTTCTCCATACCCCATTCGCTCCCTATGAGGACAGTCTGCTGTAAATCCTTCGGTTGTACACATACGGTAAGTCCATAAATCGGTTTCGTAAATCTGGTTAAATAAATCATTGGAGCATGAGAATTTTCCAGTTCTTTGTATGTCGGTAGAAATGGCATATCCGGTAATATCGGCGAATTGTGGTTTTTGTTTTAATCCTTGAATATTTATATAACGTCCCGCATTATAATTGAACCGATTACAAAATTTTTCGTTGGCTTCGCCTTTGCATACGTATATATTTTGTTGGCCAAAATCCTGCAAAGTTGTTGGGTCGTCGGCTACCATTATTTTTACTTTATCGCCCTTAGCCATTCCGTTCATTTTTATTTCAATCCAACCAGTGAAATTTTCACCCATATCTATTTTATAGGTATTTGGTGTATCTGTTATGTTTTTTGTCAAAATAGTTTCGATAATTTGTGTCGGATTCATTGACTGAGCAGATAGTACAACATTGAGTGTGGTGTCTTTCGCAAAAGGCCATTGACTGTCATTAAATGTGGGAGAATTCCAATCGGTTATATATTTTGTTGCATCTACATACTCGCCACCATTATCGCCCCATTTGCAATCTCCGGTATTTTTGCTCGAACTTTCCAAACATTTCCAACTTGTATCGGTTTGCAAAGTGACTATTTTCCCATTGGTCATCTTGGCATCCATTTGAACCAAAATTGCTTGTGTTGTTAGTTTTTTGAAAAATTCATAACGCGACCATCCTGGACCATACCAAACGGCTATTGTATTTTTACCAACATGAAGCATTTTTTTAATGTCGTAAGTAACATAAAGTGTTCTTTTGTCTAAGCGTGAAAGTACAGGGGCAAGAATGCTATTATCAACTTTTTTTCCGTTAACATATAATTCATGGTAACCCATAGAAGCTACATGTATATATGCTGTGTTAAGCCGTTTTTTCAACGTGAAATTCTTGCGAAACCAAATATGTTTTTCATCGGTGGCATTTGGATGTTTTATCCATGCTCCTTTCCAATCATTTCTATCGAGTAACCCCATACTAAATCGGGCTACAGAACTCCATGCTGTAGCTTTTTTGTTTTTATCGTAAGCTCGTACTTTCCAATAGCAAGTCTGATTTGACCTAAGTTTAGCCCCACTGTAAGTTATAAGTGTTGATTGATCGGAAGTAATTATTTGGCTATCCCAAAGGTCGCCCTTATCTTTATCAAGTTGCATTTTGTTGGTTGCAACTAGTATTTGATAAGCAGTTTGTTTTTGTCCTCTGGTGTTTTCGGTGTCGGATAATTTCCAATTAAAACAAGGAAGTTCTATATCAATTCCTATCGGTTCTGACTGGTATTCACATTTCAAGTCAACAACACTCATTGTACTTTGAGTCAAACCGTATATTGGCAATAGAAAACTAGTCAGAAATAGAGATACAATTAATAATGTTTTTTTCATAAGTATTTATTAGATATGGTAAATTTGTTTTTATCAATTAAATTGTAATTCACAAAGGTATTAAACATTATTTTCAAAAATCAAAAAAAAACACACATTATCAACTAATTGTCTTCTGGGAGCGTTCCCGTGCGTTTTTTCTTATACTTGTCCCATACCCTGTATTTTAAGTTTTTAAGTCTGAAATCCACAGAAGGCAAATCGGGTAGATTATTCTCTGGTTTGTTTAAATAGAAGTAAGCCGTTGCTGACACATCATCGTTTCTGAAAAAATGTATCGATTGTGAATTAAAGTTCTCATCTTCCAACTTTGGCGGATTAGTTACGTCCATCAATCGTCGATGTACTGTTTTATTATTATCTCGTCCTAACATCCAAACAGGTATAATTTCAGCCCCTTTGGCTTTCATTTTCAGCATGAGTTCTTTATTGGCATTGCCAATTTGTTGAATAGTAACTTTACAATCTTTCTGGAAATAAACCGGATCGACAATGTGATAGCGGTAAAAAGCATACACATCCGCTTCCTTCGAAGAAACCGGGGAGCCAAAATAACGACAAGCAAATTCGCCTTGTCCCCAACCTGTGCCAATGTAATCTTCAGTGCCGGTTCCAACCAGCGACGGCTTTTCCACATCTCCATCGAGATAAATTTTTACTTCGCCTTCTCCAAACCATGTTCCATTGTAAAGTGAATCGCCAATTACGCCGATATTGGTGCCAATATAGCGTCCAATACCTTCTACTTTTGGCAAAATAACATAATCTTCGCCTTTAGTTGTTTTTAAATCTCGACTCCAATAGCTATGAAAATACATCGCATTATTTGGAATTTTGTCCATCTTCAATAAATTGATATCATACCACAACCAGACTTCTGATTTCGATTCGTTGGTAATAGTTATGTAGACTGATTTTCGGTAGGGCATTGGAATGGTAAAGTTAAAAGATTTGGCTTCGGGGCTCGAAAATAATTCGTTGTCAAACTGCGCCATCAATCCGTGTGCAATACCAAAAAAATCGCCAATGGGTGCCGAAACAGCAGCTTTCTTGCATCCATCCCAATACATATCTATTCGAACGGCACGCCTTTGTTCTGCATTTTTGGCAATAGATCCGCTCATCCACATCCGGTTGATAATTCCAGCACCTTTTATGTCCAGAATGGTTTTGGTTTTGCCCGAAGCAATAACATAAAAAGCATTTCCTTTCGCGCCTTTGTTGGTTAATCCGCCATTCGCTTTTTCGCCAGTTGGGTTTTCGGGACTCACCCAGACCGACTGCACATCAGGTGCAGCAGACTGGTAAATTGAGAGTTGAAGTGATTGATTATTGGTTTGACTTTGTACGACCGAAGTGCTTCCAACTAACACTAAAAAAAACACGAAACAATTATAAATCAATAATATTAAGCTGTATTTGTTCATTTGCCTTTGTACATTGGTACTAATTGATTTTTTCATTCTAGTGTTATGTAATTTATTCAGCGATGTATAAATTTGCAATATCCTATTTCACAACCCTTTACAACAGACTAATTATTTTACATTTTTAAGCATTTTACCAACTTCTAACAAAATTTCAATTGATTTTGGTGGCACATTACCATTGCCATCAGGGCCTATATTTAGTAATAAATTACCTCCATTGCTATTGATTTCCTTAATTTTGTCATAAATAGTTTCAGGAGATTTCCATTTGAGGTCATTGACTTTAAATCCCCAAGAATTGTTTAAAGTATAACATGCTTCCCATTCATAATCCACTTTTTCTATTATATGCTTTTGTTCCGGAGTTCCAAAGTCCTTATTAAATGATTCACGCTTACCCACCCTGTTGTTAATGATAATGTCGGGTTTTAGCTCTCTTATATAATTATAGAGGTCAATTCCTACATCATTATTCCACCATTCAACCCAATCTCCATCAAACCATAAAATGTCGGTATCATAATTTTCTATCAATTCCTTTACTTGATTTTTCATATAGTTGATATACTCACCACGCTTGCCTGCTTTCATTTGCACTTGTCCCCATTGATTCCAGTACTTTTCGCCTGTATTATTGCGTTGTTGACTACTATGGTGCCAGTCAATAAGACTGTAATATGTGCCGAATCTAAGTCCATGTTTTTTACATGCTGCGCTAAGCTCGGCCAGAATGTCTCTACCTTTGAATGGCGTACTTGCAACGTCAAAATTGGTATATTGGCTGTCCCAAAGGCAGAATCCTTCGTGATGCTTGGTGGTAATAACTATATATTTCATACCAGCTTCTTTTGCTAATAACGCAATTTTGTTTGCATCGAACTCTTTTGGATTAAAAGTGTGGGTAAGCATAGCATAATCCTGCGAAGCTATATCAGCCCTCGCTTGTATCCATTCAGCATAACCACTAATTGTATCATTGTTCCAAACCCCGCCCAACTGACTATACAAACCAAAATGTATAAACATCCCGTATTTTGCATCTTTAAACCACTGCATACGCTG
>CAMDNO010000169.1 GCA_945902955.1 Porphyromonas cangingivalis | reverse complement strand
GTCGAAAGTGAGTTTGATTTTTTTATTGTCGTTCACACAATCAGTCACCGGAACAGTTTTTCCATTTACCAAAACCGAAAAAAACGATAGTTGATCAAAAGCAGGTGCCATGGTTTTATTGAACTCAAGCAAAATGGCCATTCCACCTGCATCAACAGTGCCGGAAACTAATTGAGGAGGTAAACCTTTAGAAGAATTTGTAACAGATAATTGACTGAAATTTTGCAAAACGCCATTATCCTTTGCCACCACCGCCGTGGCTGCATAGCGCAAAGTATAGCTATAATCGGCTACTAAATTCGAAGCCGGAAACAATACCATTACCGAGTCGTTGGAAGGAAAAAAGGCAGAGGCTTTAAACTGAATTTCGGCAGTAAGATTATTGGAAGCTATTAGTTTAAAGCCATAAAAATCGGCTTCATGAACCGTCATGGGTTTATTGAAACGCACAAAAACAGAATCGCCGGCAGCAGAAGTGTAAGCACCAATAGCGTGTGGCGACGAACCATGCAGCAGATTATTCACCAATGTGTCTGCAAAACTTGTAAGGTTGTAATCGTATTGTGTTTTAATATTTCCAGCTGAATAAGAAATGGTTACATTGTCATTGCCCGAAAAATTAGTTGCAAAATAAATGGTCAGCGATGCATTAGCCGCATTGTATCGAACCGAATCGGGCGTTTGCTCTACAGCATTCACTTTTACATTTAATCCGCTATAACCGGCTTGTTTTTTGATTGGTTCGGTAAAGTTCACAACTACTGCATTGGGTTTTGTATCGCGGATAGTTGCATATTTAAAGCGGGCATCTTCTACTGCAACAATTGTATAAGTTTTTCCTACTTCAGTATTAAAATCATACAGATAAGTAGGTTTCACGGCAAAACCTTTCAAATTGGCCTGCGGAGAAATAAGGGCAATCTTTCCGGCAGGAATCTGAAACATTGGATTTGGGTTTTCTCCTGCGGCCGTCACCATCTGTCCGCCCGAAAGCAACGCCATGGTATTGGGCACACGAATGCGACAATTACCTCCAAGTGTGGAAGTTACAACGATTCTTTTTGCGTTGGCATTTTCCCAATCAATGGCCATTTCGAAACCACCGCGGGCACGCAAACCGCTAATACTTCCGTTTTTCCACGCATCGGGCAAGGCCGGCAGGATGTTGATATTGCCATCGTAACTCTGCATCAGCATTTCGGTAATGCCGGATGTACAACCAAAATTTCCATCAATCTGAAATGGCGGATGCGCATCAAACATATTGGGATAGGTTCCACCATGCCCCGACGCCTCGTCGACCAACTGCAACTGATCAGAAATGAGTTTCATAGCCCTATTGCCATCCAGGAAGCGCGCCCACCAGTTCACCTTCCAGCCCATTGACCAACCGGTAGACACATCGCCACGGTATATCAATGAATTACGAGCCGCTTCCATCAGTTGTGGTGTGCGGTAAGGCGACAATTGCCCCGACGGAAATACACCGTACAGGTGCGAAACATGTCGGTGCGTGTCGGTAGGACTATCCCAATCTTCCATCCATTCCTGCAACTGGCTGTATTTTCCAATTTGCATGGGAGGCATTTTGGCCAAAGCCGCTATCAAGGAATTGCGAAAAGCAAGATCGGTATTTAAAATTTCGGTAGCACGAATCGTTTTGGTAAACAAATCGAACAAAATCTGATTATCCATGGTTGTGCCGGCACTTATGGACGAATTGGGATGTACCGACGGAGCATTTTCGGGCGAAATAGACGGACAAACGACGAGCCACTTATTTTTGGGTTCTTCCACCAAAAAGCTCAGGAAAAACTCGCAGGCCCCTTTCAAAGCAGGATACACTGTGGACAAATAATTGGCATCGCCACTGTACATGTATTTTTCCCAAACATGCTGCGAAAGCCATGCACCTCCCATAGGGTACATACCCCAGAATGAGCCATCTACCGGGCCACAAGTACGCCAAATATCGGTGTTGTGGTGCGTTACCCAGCCATTGGCACCATACATTGTTTGGGCCGTAATTTTTCCGGCTTCAGCCAGTTCTTTCACCATCTGAATTAATGGTTCGTGCATTTCGGTGAGGTTGGTTACCTCAGCCGGCCAATAATTCATTTCGGTATTGATATTAATTGTGTATTTACTTCCCCACGGCGGTGCTGTTTGGTCGTTCCAAAGTCCTTGAAGTGTAGCAGGTTGCCCACCGGGCTGCGAAGCCGAAATAAGCAAATATCGACCAAACTGGTAATAAAGTGCTACCAGCTGCGGGTCGTTTTGGCGTGTAAAATACTTGATACGGTAATCGGTAGGGTGATTGGCTGCTTCAGTTTTACCCAAATCAATTTTTACACGGTCGAAGTATTTGTGAAACAAAGCTTTATGGTTATCGAGCACTGTTTGATAACTTTTGGTAAGTGCGGCATTCAGGTAGTTTTTAGCTTTGGCAAGCGGGTCGGCCGTAAGTGTTTTATAGTCCACAAAATTGGTAGCCATGGACACATAAATAGTTGCTGTATCGGCATTGGCCACTCTTACAGAAGTAGATGTGGAAGTAAGCGTGCCACCACTATTCACCACGCGCACCACAGCATTAAAGTTTACCTGCCCCGGAATATCGGCATACGCCCCCGAAGTACCCGAAAGCACAATTGTATTTCCATTTTCGGTAACGGTAGATTTAAGCAGCGGACTATTCATGGCAGCCATAAATGTTTGTTTGCCGGGCTCACTGGCAGTAAGTCGCACCACAATAACCTGATCGGGCTGCGAAGCAAAAATTTCACGTTTGAAGGTCACTCCATTCACTTTGTAAGTGCTGGTGGTTATGGCATTTTCGATATTTAGTTCGCGGTAGTAATCGGTATAAGTGGAATGTCCGGCAAAAGTGATATTGAGGTTGCCCACCGGTTGATATTTGGCACAATGGTATTTTTGGGCAATAATACTATTGTTTACCATATTTTGCGCAGCATCGTAGCTTCCGCTAAAAATCAGACTTCTCACTTGGGGCAAAGCAGCCAATGCATTGGGGTTATCGTTGCGCGAAGGTCCTCCCGTCCACACGGTACCTTCGTTCAATTGAAGTTGCTCTTTGGCCGGATCGCCAAAAACCATAGCCGAAATGCGTCCATTACCAATGGGTAGCGCTTCGTTCCAATTGGCAGCCGGTTTCTCGTACCAAAGTTTGAGGTCGGATGCAGTTTGGGCACTCCCATAAATAAATGGGAATACTATAATTAAAACAATATTTATGAGTCTTTTCATTTTTGTGAATTATTCCAAACTATTGGATAAAAGGGAGTGAAAAATATTGTGTCGCTATTTGACCAAATAATTTCCTCAACACAAAGATAGTTAGTATAAAGAGTAGCCGGAAGAGCGAAAATAATTAAGTGGACAAAAGCGCGAACAATATCCACGCAAACATTTATTATACAGACAGATAAACCTGTATAGACATTAGCAAAAAGTGGATTGTTGAAGTAAAAAATACCGTAGTTTGGGCATTAATCGTCAAAAAAATAAGGACTCACTTCATGTAGAAGCAAGTCCAAATAAAATAGCTGAATATCTCTGTATATTTATGAAGAAATTCAGCTTAATTAAATTCCTGTATTTGGAACTTAATATACTTCGTAGCCTGAAGGAGGATTCTATTTGTTTCAGGCATCAATTGTTATATCTGATGACGGGTGGCATGAGCATGGGAGACAATTTCCCTTCACCGGTTTGGTGGCAGTTTCATAATTGTAATCTACTGTTCCTGCAGCCAATTTTGTGCTACATGCCCCACATTCGCCAAACATACAGCCGGCTTCCATCCGAATATCATTCGACTCGGCAAATTCCAAAATATTCTTGAAATCTGGATCCCATTCAATCGTTTTATTTGATTTGCTGAAATGAATATTTACGACTTTTTTGTTTTCTGTTGCCTGTGCATTTTCATTATGAACGCCAAAAGTCTCGGTATAAATCGGGCTTTGTTTTCCTTTCCAGCTTGCAATCTCTTTTGTCAAAACTTCCATCATCCTATTAGGTCCGCATATATAAAAATTGAAGTTTTTATTATTCGGAAGAACTTGTTTTAATGCCTCTAAATCAATTCTTTTGTTATGTAAAGTCCACGATTGCTGTAGTTCGGTTTCTTGTTTGACATTTTGTTGGCTAAAAAATACATGTACAACAATATTTCTATTATTTTGGCAAATTTGCATTATTTCTTCCTTGAAACACAATAAGTTATTGTCTTTTGCCGCCAATAATAGATAAATCTGTCCATCAGTTTCTTTTGAAGCTTTTAGCATGGCCAAAATAGGTGTTATACCAATACCTGCGGCAATAAAAACAGTTGATTTTCCCTTTGTAGGTTGAAGTACAAATGAGCCACGAGGCCCGCGTGCCTCTAAAATATCACCCACTTTTAACGATGCGTGAAGTGCGGAGGAGACTTGTCCGTTGCTCTCTTTTTTAACAGATATCCGGTATTGATTATTTTCATTCGCCGAAGATATAGTATAGGAACGTAAAGCGTATTTTAATTTAGAACCAGTTGTATTACTTGCATTTACGGATAGTTTGTTGTCTGCGAAGGGGATTCTGAATGTCAGATGTTGTCCTGGGATATTTTCTTTAAGCACATGCTTGTTACTGCTTTCAAAATAGATGGATTTGACTTCCGGACTTTCGTCTATTATTTTGGTTACCACTAATTTATGATAGGCTGCAGCCGCCATCTGTTTTTCAGTTTGAGTTTGTGCACCATCTTCATACACACCAAACCATTTGTCCATTGGGATAGTAGATTCGCCATAGTTACAATCAAAAAGTCGGTGATGTAGATAGTGAAAATACGATCCAAATGGTAGATGTTTGAATAATTTCCCTTCGAAACCCGAATGGCTGGGTGCTGGTGTGAGTGCTGTATGTTGTGAATTGAACAAAAAATGCAATGGATGCGATGGTACAACATAGTGTATCAATACCACGCTGAAATAAAGCAGGTGTTCGATGGGGTGCATTGCTAAACCTGACCAAGGACCGGGATTTATATTGTAATGATGTAGGTAGTGAACCTTATTATATAGAGGTTTCCAGTGTATTAGTCTGTGTATAAGGTAGAAATGAAACTCCCGCCAGAATGGAATTATCATAAAAAGCAAAACGAAATATACAGGATGTTCGTTAAAATCGATGTATGGCAATTTATCGTTTGCGTAGAGCCAAAAAGTAAATGCTTCATAAGCAGTCCAAATCGGCACGGCACTAGCGCATGCCCAAAATACATTATCATAAACCTGATTGTTCCAAAGGAAAGTAGAGCCGTTGGTGCTTTGCCATCTTGAACTGTATTTGGCATTTGTTCCGCGTGCTTTAAATTTGTATAAATACAAGTGCCAGCCACCATAAAAAATCCATACTAGGGCCATATTCCTAACAAACAAGGTTAGAACCCATGACATGTTGAATGTCTTTAGCTCTTCGAGTGGGGGTTGCAGATAGTTATAGCTAAGAATAACTACCGCTAAGTAGACTAAATTCCACGTAAATAAATAGTTGTATAGCCAAGATAGAAATTTTTTTAATTGCGGTGGCCAGACGAAAATCGGTGCAAAACTTACCGGATTTTCTGGTCGCCATTCTCCACGGCTGTCTGTGTAGCCATTTGCTGTTGATTCGTTGTCTTTCATAATATTTATACTAATTGAGTGATTTATTTTAAAGCCGATTTGAGGTAATCTTTCATGAAATTATTAATTTCCCATTGGTCGGCAATGGGTTGTTGATTGGTGAATGGCAGTATGGTCATGTAGGGATAAGGGCCGAACTCAGGTGTTATGGTAAACTCTGTCCATCCTTCATTTCTGCGTTGTTCAATCACTTTATTCCAGCAGCCGACATGGAAATCCAGCGCATCTTGCCAATGTGGGTCGCGTGGGTCGGGTATTTGAGGCCCTTCGGGAAAACCTATTCTGGCATGTATGTGGTCAGTTCTTGAAATGGCAATATCTAATGCTTCGGGCTGGTCGGCAAGATAAGATTCAGCTACATTGCACCAATGCGAAACATCTAAGGCAATGTGTAAATCAGGTATGTTTGTGAGAAATTGTTTGGTAATATGTGCAGCAAAACTGAATTTTGCACGGTGGGTTTCATGAACAATTTTGGTACCGTATTCTTCAGCTATTTCCTTGGCAATTTGAATAAGTTCAGCATTTTGTTCGTAAGTGAAAAAATCCTTTCCTGTCTGGGTATTGATAAACAGCGGGTTGCAACTTGCCAGATTCTCCAACCATTGGCGGAATTCCTTTTTATGTTCGTCGAAATTAGCCGTTGATGTTTGGCTGTGTTGTCCAATCAATTGAAGGTCAAATTGTTTTAATAATATGAGAATTGCGTCTTTTTTTTCTTGTTCTTTGGGCATTCCCATTTCTACACCATCGTATCCAGCATCTTTTACTTTAGCAAAAAAAGAGCTTGTATCCAAGTGTTCGGATCCCCAGAGTGGACAAAAGAATTTAATATTCATACTGTGTCTTTTTGGATAATAAAATATTTAAGTGTATTTTTTACAATTATATATCTATGATTAGAAACATAATAGTTTTACAATCAGTTTAAATAACAAGAAAATCCAAAATAAGTTCTTGAATAATTTACAATTTCAAATCATTCATTTAAAAATTTAATTCTCTTATTTCCAACAACTGCTAAATACGTTCCTTTTTGTAATCTAAAAGGATATGCTGTTTTCCCCTTCTCGTACAGGTCTTCAAATAAACATTTTCCATTCATGTCGAAAATACAAATCATTTTTTCTTCCGAATTTTGGTGAATGTAAAGTGTGTGGTTATTTACGAAGATGGTGTCTTCTGTTTTGACAGATTCCAATGCATTTGGCTGACCGGTTGCACTAAAAGGCTCCATACGGAATTCGTACGTTTGTGTACCGGTGCCGGGTGTAAGGTATTTATCCAACGGACCCGGGCCACAACTGGCATTTCCCAATCCTTTTTGCATACAATCCAAGATCAAGGTGGTTTCGGGTGTGCGCAAAGCTGCAAGTTGGAAACGGTGCGCGGTTTCCATTAAAGCTTTGTCGGTATGATGCAAAGCCGAGAAGCTGAGGCGGTTTTTAGACGTAATTTTCAGTCCTTTGCCATTACCATCGGTTAAAGTAAGCCAGCGCACTTCGTCGCGATTACCCATACTCTGTGGCTTGGTATAATGCTCTTCCATGCCCGAAATGGTGGACGCGTATTGTCCGAAAAATGCGCCTGTATTTCTGTCCACATAGTTCTCCTGCGGACCACGACCGTACCACGACACGTTTTCCAAACTGCCATTGATACTCGCTGCCAGCCCGATGCGGCGCAATTGCCCGGCGAGTGTAAAGTCGGTTTTCACATCAATGGTACCATTGGCATACACAGTGTAGGTTATTGTATGCGGATAAGTAGACGACTCAATCAATGCAGAACGACGTGTGGTAACAGTTACCGATTTGTTATCAGCAGCCACCACGTAGGTTACACTACCTGCACCATTAGACAAGGAAATGCCCGTGGTTTTAAATGCATCATTTTCAATAAATCGGTAATGATTCATCTCAAAACCTTTACTGCTATATATCAACTCATTAGAATTGTAAACAAGCGACGTCATTACGCCGGAAGTGGCATTGAATTTTACACTAAAATCGGCACCTGAAATGGCAATATCCGAGGCGGTGGCATTAACCGTTAGTGTGTTACTTATTTTTGCGATATCAACCGCTGGAACGGCAGGGCGAGCCGTCACCACAAATTGTTCAGCGGCCATAACATGACCCGCTTTTGCCCATGTTTCATCATTTTTCAACGTGGCAGCTACATTAAAAAAATACTCTTTATTTGCCTGAATAATAGCTGGATTATAATCTAAGGTAAGATATTTTTCCATACCCGCCGCCACATTCATATCAGAAAATGTGCCTTGGGCTATGCGTGCACCATTTTCCAATAACTCCCATGAAAAATTGAATTTATTCAGGTCAATAAAATTGTAGTTATTGCGAACTAAAAATCTACGTAAAACGGGCACAAATCCGGCAAATTTGATGTACTGATACACCTTTTTCACTTCGGCCAGTTTGGCTGTGGGTTTGCGGTCGGGGCCAATAATTCCGTTGTTGCAAAAACCGCCATCGGTAGGCGTTCCAAAATCGTTTCCGTAATAATACTCGTTGGTGGGGCGGCCGGGTTTGTTCATTCCCTGGTCTACCCAGTCCCATATACAACCTCCAATAATGCGTTTCGAGGCTTCAAAACCATCCCAATATTCTTTCAGGTTTCCAATGGCGTTTCCCATGGCGTGGGCATATTCGCACAAGAAAAATGGTTTTGTATCGTTGTTGTTGCCATAATCGTGCACCCACGGAATGCCGGGATACATCACCGATTCGATGTCAGCCACTGCATTTTTGCCTTCGTAATGAATTATTCGGTCGTCAAGTTTACGGGCAGCAGCGTATACATTTACAAAGTTCTCGCCCGAGCCACATTCATTTCCCATCGACCAAAATATAACCGAAGCATGATTGCGGTCGCGAAGTACCATGCGCTCCATGCGGTCGACAAAAGCCAGAATCCACGACGGTTTATTGCTGATGCCACGGTTGCCATGACACTCAATATCAGCTTCATCCATTACATACAGCCCGTAATAGTCGTACATAGCGTACATTTTGGACTGATTGGGATAATGCGCCGTGCGAATGGTGTTGATGTTATTTTGCTTCATCAGGGTAATGTCGGTAATCATAGATACCACATCCACAGCACGCCCCAATTGCGGATGCGCATCGTGGCGATTGACACCTTTGAAAAGCACCTGCTTGTTGTTGACATACACTTTCGCATTTCTAATTTCTATTTTACGGAAACCAATTTTAGACGAAATAGCTTCCAATTCGGCACCATTAGCATCTTTCAACGACAAGATAAGCGAATAAAGCGTTGGCGTTTCGGCACTCCAAAGTTGTGGTTTTGGCAAAACGAGCGTCGTAGTCAAGGTATCTTGCTGGTTTTGAAGCAAATCCGACAATTGCTGACTAGGCAAAGCTACAAAGAGCGAACCATCAGGTGCCAGAATTTTAGCATCCAGCCGTACAGCTGCCGTGACAGCTGCTTTATTCTGAATGCTGGTATTTAGCGAAAATGTAGCCACCGAAAGATCGGCGTTAAAGCTTGTTTTGGCCACAAAATCCTGAATGCGTTGCTTTGGCGCAGCATATAAATACACATCACGGTGAATGCCGCTCAATCGCATCATGTCCTGATCTTCGAGGTAACTGCCGTCGCACCACCGAAATACC
>CAMDNO010000168.1 GCA_945902955.1 Porphyromonas cangingivalis | reverse complement strand
TCGGAAGTTAATCCGTTGGTGGTATTAAATATTTTATACGAATTGTTTTTTGTATTGTAATAAATCAAACCATTGCCCTCGGAACAGAGATAAAGATTTTCGTTTTCATCTTCCACAATACTACTGATAATGGGGAAAGGTTTGTTGCGAAAAACACCATCCTGCAAGGTGTGTTGTGTGTAAAAATTAATGTCGGGATTAAAGTAATTAATACCGCCAAAATACGTCCCAACCCATATTGTACCCTGATTATCTTTGAGTAATGCCCAAACCGATTCGTTCGAAAGTTGGCGGTTGTTTTGCCCTTCGGTGTTGTAATGTTTAAATATGTTGGTACCAGCAACCAGACAGTCGAGCCCTTTTTTGGTGCCTATCCATATCGAACCATTATTGTCTTCGCACACCACGCGCACAAAATCCGACGAAATGGAACTTTCGGGATTTTTCGGATTGTAAGTGTAGTTTGAGAACGTGCCCGAACGGTCTATTTTGAACAACCCTTTTTCCCAGGTCGAAATCCAGATGTTTTTTTTGCTGTCTTCGAATAAGTTCGACACTTGACTGCAATCGGGTAGGAGTGAGCGTACTTTTTTGTTTTGGTCAATTACAAAAACACCCGATGATAGTGAGCCCAGAATTATCCGTTGGTCGGCAGTTTCTAAAATCCGTTCGATTGGCGATTTGCACTGCTGTACAACACAATACAATGTTTTTACACCATTTTTATACGCGTACAGTCTGTTTCCTTCGGTAAACCAAAGATACTGAATGCCATAATTCATTCCGCTCACGCTTTTTCGATGTATGCTTTTCATTGACGATGTGCTAAGCGAATACTCATTCACCCCATTGTGAGAGCGAATATACACATGACCATTTTTGTCGCCGCAAACAGTAAGTATCAGATTTTCGCCGAGCGAATTTGTGTCGTTAGGCTCTGGCCGTAGAATTTCCATGCCATTGCCATTATAGCGGTTCAGTCCTTCGCGGGTAGCAAACCACATTGTACCCAATTCGTCCTGATAAATGTTGTTTACAGATAATTGCGAAAGTCCCTGCTCAATACCAATTTTAGAAAAATAAATATCGTTTGCATTCGAAAATTCAAAAATGAAAATAGAAACTAAAAAAGTTAGTATTAATTTTAAATTCATTTGAGTGTGATTTTTCCTATTATTTTAAAAACTATAATGCATTTAATACTAATAACTTTCTTCGTACGAAAAAGGTTCTAATTCATCTTTTTAAAGATTTTGTTTTAAGTAATATAGTGCATATTAAAACAAATTCGACAAAGCATAATGTAGCATAAAATTCTTAGTTCAACATTTTATTCCGGTATAGTCAGCTTAAAATATACCTTTTTGATCAACTCCGTTGCTTGCATATTGATATGTCGATTCAGAATTTTTTGTTCGCTTTTTTCCAACATGGCATATTTGCCCGAATGTTCTTTCAAAAAATCGTCTAAAATATCTTTGCTAAACATGCCTATCAGCTTGCCAGTATCTTTGGGTACCGATATTTGGCCAATTTTGCTTATTACATTATTCAATCTGTTTTCTGTTACATACTCTTCGCTAACATTCAGTAAATCAGCAAGTGTTTCGCTGTACGACACTTCGACTAACAAGCGGGGCTGACGTTTCTTGACGGATTTTTTTTCGGCAAAACGGGCATTTTTGTTTTTCAATAGCAAGCGCGAACCATTGTGTAAATAAACTACTTCCGTTGGACGAATCACCACACCTTCGCACACATTATCGTCGATAGCAGGTAGGCCCAACCATTCCGAAATTAAGCTCGGAAACTGATTCGGATAGTTCAGACATTCGTTCAAACTACCTTTAAATAATGTTTTGGCATAAATAAAATCATATTTTTCAAAAAACAAATTCGATTCGTCCACCGAAAGAAATCGACCAGTTTCCGAATTCGAAAGATATAAATCAAAAACATAAAACTCATGATTGGGGCAATAATGAACGCCTTTTTGGATACAAATTATGCGCGAATCGTTTTTCACATCGGGATGTGGATAATTACCACCAAATATTTCGCCAAATACAGTTACTGTTGTAGTGTCGGGATATTTTTCTTTTACAGCTACATACAATGCTACTACTTTGGGTTTATAGCGTTCTAATAATTCCTCGTGGTCGTAAAATTTTTCACCTTCTTCGATTAATGCAGTACGTTTTCCGGCAATTACCTTATGTCCATCTGTTACCATGCAAAAATTAGCGCCATGCACTTTTTCTTGCACCACATACTCTAAACTCTCGGCAGTTTCTGTTCTTGTTTTTTCGAGAAACTCAGCATCGAAAGTATTTTCGATTGAACTGTATTTTTTAAATGCTATCATGTTGTTATAATTTTAAGTTAGTAGAGTTTATACAAGTTAGAATTTTATTGAGCCCCAAACCTCTTAATGGGTGCAGAAAAACTTAAAAGTTTTCCGATAGTTATTGGAATGGCAACTTTGTTAAATAGCGTTCTTTGCGTTAAAATAAATCTATTGGACATTAAGCCAATTCGAAAAATCAGTTCTTAATAGTACAAGCGATGGCAAAGTTAAGCCTTTTTTTGAAAAAAATAGTATTTAAATCTTGTATAAATATTTATGTTTCTGACAATTTTACTATATTTGTCGCGCCAAAAAAATATAGTACAATTTTACTGAACTAATTAATAAAACAATCTAATACACACAATTTATGTTTAAAAATCATCCGAGGGGCTTAGTGGCAGCTGCTTTAGCTAATATGGGCGAACGTTTTGGGTTTTATACCATGATGGCAATTCTCACTTTATTCTTAATGTCGAAGTTTAATATTTCGGGCACCGAAGCCGGTGGTTTGTACTCCATTTTTTACGGTGCAATTTATATTTTAGCTTTAGTTGGAGGCACTATTGCCGATAAATTGCAAAATTACAAAGGAACTATTATTGCCGGACTCGTTATTATGACGGCGGGTTATTTGTTTTTGGCAATGCCGGCGCTTATTACTACTAAGTATGTGGCGCTTGCTGCCTTATTGGTTATCGCTTTTGGTAACGGGCTTTTTAAAGGTAATTTGCAAGCACTTGTAGGGCAAATGTACGACAACGATGAGTACCGCAGCAAACGCGATTCGGGATTCCAAATTTTTTACATGTTTATTAATATCGGAGCTATGGTTGCACCATTTTTGGCAACATGGGTTCGAAATACCTTTGTTGGCATGCAAGGTTTTGCCTATAATTCCGATTTGCCTGGGCTTTGTCATCAGTATTTGGATGGGAAAATGTCGTCGGAAGTTGCCGATGGTCGATTTTCCGAATTGGCTTTAAAGGTATCTAATGGGGTGGCTCCAACCGATTTATCAGCTTTTGCTATCAGTTATCTCGACGCCTTTAATACCGGTTTTCATTATGCTTTTCTCACTGCCGTTGTGGCAATGCTCATTTCGTTGGTCATTTTCATTGTTACCAAACGTATTTTACCCAATCCAAAATCGAAAACAACAACCGTTTCTAATTTTTCAAAAGAAGAGATTAAGCAAGATGCGCAGGAAATTAAACAACGTATTTATGCTCTTTTAGCAGTGTTTGGTGTTGTTATTTTCTTTTGGTTTTCGTTCCACCAAAATGGGTTAACGCTCACTATGTTTGCGAAAGATTACACCCATTTGGGTGGCGTTTTCAACTCGGTGGAAATTTTCCAATCTATCAATCCATTTTTAGTGGTATTTCTCACACCACTCGTCATTGTTATTTTTGGAGCTATGGCAAAAAGGGGAAAAGAACCTTCCACACCTAAAAAAATAGCGATAGGAATGGGGATTGCTGCTGCGGCTTTTGCGCTTATGGCTGTTGGTTCTATTGGCCTGCCGATGCTCAAAGATACAGTTGCTCAAGGGGGCTTACCCGAAGCCGAAAGGGTTACACCTTGGTTGCTTTTTGCTGTTTATTTCATTCTCACTATTGCCGAATTGTTTATTTCGCCTTTGGGGCTTTCGTTTGTCTCGAAAGTTGCACCTGCAAATATGCAAGGGTTAATGCAGGGAGGCTGGCTCACAGCCACGGCAGTGGGTAATTTTTCGTTGGTGCTCGGAGCCATGATGTACGAAAATATCTCTATTTCCATTACTTGGTCTGTTTTTGTTGCAGTTTGCGTAATGTCCATGCTTGTAATGCTCGCTATGGTAAAATGGTTAGAGCGGGTTGCAAAATAGGTAAGTTGCAAAACAGATAGGTTCTTTTTTTTTACAAAAAAGCCGGAGAATGATTTCCTCCGGCTTTTTGTTTATTGAAAAACGATTGTTCTGTTTTGAAAAGCTAAAATCTTCCGATTAATGTGTTTATCAACTGCGTGCGATAATACAATTTTCTCCAAGTCGCGCCCTTTTCGAATCAACTCTTCTACGGTATCTTTGTGCGAAATATGCGTAACACCTTGTTCGATAATTGGTCCGGCATCCAAATCGCTGGTAACATAATGGCTGGTGGCGCCAATAATTTTCACGCCACGTTCGTGAGCTGCATGATAGGGCTTTGCACCCGCAAAAGCAGGTAGAAACGAGTGATGGATATTTATAATTTTGTCGGGGTAATGGTTTATAAAATCAGCCGAAAGCACCTGCATATAGCGGGCTAGCACACAAAAAGTTATTTTGTTTTTGCGCATCAATTCCAACTGTTTTGCTTCTTGTTCAGCTTTGTTTTCTTTGTTAATTGGCAAATAATGGTATTCAATCCCAAAACGCTTTGCAACAGGCTCCATATCGGGATGATTGCTTATAATTAGTGGAATTTCTACATTCCATTCGCCCATGGCATAGCGTGAAAGTAAATCGTAGAGACAATGCGACATTTTTGAAACGAATATTGCCATACGAGGCTTCGTTTCGGCAAAATAAAGTCGAAAATTCATATCGTATCGCGCCGCTAACAGGGTTTGAAAATACTCCTCAATTTTATCCTTTGGAATTTGAAAATCAGTAAGCTCCCATTCCACGCGCATAAAGAAAACTTTGTCCTCGCGGTTTACATACTGATCCAAATAGAGGATATTTCCTTTGTGTTGATTAATAAATTCGGTTACGGCAGCCAAAATTCCCGGTTTATCGGGGCAATGGATTAATAAAATTGCTGTATTGTCGTTGAGATTCATTTTGTTTCAAATATTAAATAATCGGGCTGCAAAGATAACATTTTAATTCGAAACAGTTGATTGTCTTTTCATATTGATTTAAACAAACTAAGTTCAAGTATTTCGATAGTTACTGCAATAAATACTTGAATTAATTTTTTTCAAATAAAATAAGAATATTTTGTTTATAGCTATTGCAGAATGAAAAAAATGACTTATCTTTGCACCGCTTTAGAAATAAAGCACTCTACCTTGGTTCGGTAGTTCAGTTGGTTAGAATGCCGCCCTGTCACGGCGGAGGTCGCGGGTTCGAGTCCCGTCCGTACCGCAAAAGCAGTTCAGTAATGAACTGCTTTTTTGTTTTTACACCCCATAAAGTGTTGAAAATGTGTGTTTTTAGTGTTTTATAGAACAAAAACGATAAACCACAAAAACCCGTTTATTTTCTACCCGTTTTCTACCCGCTTTTTTATCCGTATTTGTTTATTCCGAAAACTTTACTACTTTTGTCGCACCTATAAAATGTTACAAAAATGGATACGACACTTTTTAACGTGGTTTACAACCGCAAAAAAAGGCTATTGTCTGACGGCTCGGCGTTGGTACAAATTGAAGCCTATTTGAGTTTTAAGAAAAAATACTTTACAACAGGTATTTATTTGACCCCCGACCAATGGGACGGCAAACACCACAAAGTTAAGAACCACCCCAACGCCCTAAAGATAAACAGGCAAATAGCCGACTTTGTGGCGAAACTTCAAAGCGTGGAACTCGACCGCCGTAACGCTGGCAAACCCTTTACACTCGACATATTAAGCGAATTTCTCAAAGGACGGTTTACAAACTCGTTTACCGACTTCATGCGTATTGAAATAGAAGCCGACCGAACCACCGCACCCGCTACCCGCACGGGACAATTAACCACACTCAAAACCCTACAGCGTTTCAAAAAAGATATTATCTTTGAAGAAATGACATTTGATTTACTTTCAAACTTTGAGCGGTTTTTGTATAATGAGGGATTGCACACCAACACCGTAAACAAATATTTCAGACACATACGGAAATTTGTAAACCTTGCCATAAACAAAGATTTGTTTGATTTAAACCGTTATCCGTTTCGGAAATTCCATGCAAAAACCGAAACCACCACACGGGAATACTTAACCCCCGAAGAATTAACGGCGATTGAAACGCTTGTAATTTCGCAGGAACAAAAACGCCTCGAAAAAGTACGGGATATGTTTCTATTTTCGTGCTATACGGGGTTAAGGTTTAGCGATATATCAGCACTAAACAAAAACAGTACGCAAACCATTGACCGCGATTTGTGGATAATACTAACCATGCAAAAAACATCCGAACCGATACGGATACCAATGTATTTACTATTTGACGGCAAACCAACCGAAATACTACACCGATACACCGCCCCCGACCGAAATTATATTTTTGACGACCTTACAAACCAATATGTAAACCGCTGTTTAAAAGACATTGCAAAACTGGCGGGCATATCCAAAACGGTAACATTCCACACCGCCCGACACACACAGGCAACGTTTTTACTATACAAAGGCGTGAACATTACCACCGTGCAAAAGCTATTAGGACATAAGAAGCTACAAACCACACAGATATACAGCAAAGTAATGGATAAAACCATTATCAACGAACTACAAGCGGTTAAGTTTGGATAAAAATTTTGTATCTTTGCACATTAATTTTTTGAACACCTATAAAATGATAACGATATGGGAAAAATAACTATAAAACACTATCTAAATAAGAAATTAAATCCGATTTTAGAGAATGGAATACCGACACACCCCGTATATGTAAGGGTTATTTATAAAAGGCGAAATAATAATTTTAGAAGCGAAATTATTACAAAGCCGTTTTTAAATGAATTAGATTTTGAACAAAAAGAACAGGTATTGCAAGAAATTCAATATGAAACTGATTTGATAAATGCAGTTATTAAATACGGGGAAGAAACTCAAAAAGATTCATTTTCAATTGGTAATAGAATATGTGATTTATTACAGTCATTCAACATATCAATTGCACATGATTTTTTCGGCAGTATGATTGAAAAAGAACTAAAAACAGAAATAAAAGAAGAAATTATAAAGTATCTTTCAGAAAAAACAGAAATAAGAAAAAACGCTATAAATGAATTAATTGCTTATGACATTTGCGAAAAAGATACGATAATAAAAGAACTAATAAGGCTAAATATAATTCCGCAAAAGCAAAAACAACTATATGAATATTTATTCTGTTTAGGGGATTATGAAAACTTAAAATTCGGTTTTGATAGAAGCCATTACGGAATAAATAAAAATTTCAATTTTTTAGAATGGAAGTTTAGAGGAGGTAAAGAGCTGTTTTTAAAATATTTAAAAGAAAAATCTATATTAGAAGATAGTATTGTTAGTAATATTACAATTGAATTTGAAAATAGAATTAAAGAAAATTTTAAATTTGCACTGAATTACAATATATTATTTAATAAAAGAAATTAGCACACGCAAATAATTGATTTACATATAGATATATTTTTATAAATAAATAATGATAAAAAAGTTGGCAAATAATTTGTTTTGCCAACTTTTTTTGTTTTACTTTGCGGAATAATTGTTGGTAATACCAGCACAAGTAAAAACATATAAACATAAAATTATTATGGGACTGAAAGAACTAAGAAATTTATTACCGATTAACGGGTTAAAAGTAATAGCCGAAAGGACGGGGATACCATACACCGAAATAACAAGAATGTTTAACGGATTGGAAACCAAAAGAACCCCGATTGTAGTAGAAGCAACCGCCAAATATTTTGAGGAATTGGAAGCCAAACGAACCGAAGCCAAAGAGGTTTTGCAAAGTGTAAATTGATTTACAGAATGGAAATAACATTTGTAAATACAGCTAAAGCACTCAAAGAGAAACAACAAGAATATACAGAAAAAGGATATAAATGTATTTCGTGTTGGAGCGGTTGTAATTGCAACCCCGATTCTTTGCACAGGATAATAAGAGATTTTCCCCGAAAAAGTGCCGTTTCAATTGAGAATGAAAAAGGCGAAAAGATACGTTTTGTTTTATGCAAAGATTGTACAGGTGGTAACGTAAAAGCCGAATTAAAAGCACAAAAAGAGTATCAAAAATTATCGACAGAAAGAACACGGATTGAAGCCCGAATGAATTATTTAGGCAGCCAATTTGAAAATTTAAACCCGTTTAAAAAGGGTTTAAACCACCTTTAAAACAAAAAATTATCAACCCTATAAAATGTTACAAATATGGACTTTATCAAAAACAAAGAGCAATTTTTAGAAAACGCAAACGAACTTATTAACGGGTACGGCGAACCCAAAGAATTAGCCAAAGCAATAGAAACCGTGTTATTTGCTTATATCGAACTGGCAACACATCGGGGCAATTGTATGGCAGCTTATGACTGGGATATTATAACCAAAGCTCGCGAAACCCGTGATTTACTTAACAGCATACAAACCAATTAAAACCCCCGATAATGGATAACAGCCAAATTGCAGTAATAACCATCCCCGCACAGGAATGGAACGAAACCAAAGGCATGATAAAAAGCCTTTGCGAAGCCGTGGGGAAACTCACAGCCAAAGAAGAAAAAGAGCTATTGACCCCGAAAGAAGTTTGTGAAATGCTGAAAATAGGGCGCACCACCTACCAACGCTACATCACAAACGGCACACTCGAACCCGTGAAAGTAAACCGCACCAAATACAGCAAAGTGTATGTAAAGCGGTCGGAAATTGAAACCCTTATACAGCAGGGAAATGTATAGATTATTAACCCTTTAAAACACACGTAAGCCATGAAAGCAAACGCACCGCCCCGTATAGGCATCCCGATTCAAGCGGGCTACAACCTATAAAATGTTACAGTAATTTATATAAATGCAAAGCAACCCGCTCGAAACGCAATTCAAGCGGGTTGCAACCTATAAAATGATACAGCTATGGACTAGCTGTAAAACTTCACTGCAAAAGTAGTGAAGTTTTTGGAATATACAAAAACAGTCAGAAAATAAAACAGCTATGCAACGTATCCCTTCCGCTACCCCCATCTTTTGTTGTTGAAATAGCACCATTATCTTTGCCATAAAAAAAGATATGGTTATTAGATCAAAAATGAAGTACAGGGCAGAGTATTGCCAGATAGTTGAAGATTGGCGTAAGAGTGGTTTGGATCG
>CAMDNO010000167.1 GCA_945902955.1 Porphyromonas cangingivalis | reverse complement strand
ATCTTGATGAGTATCATTTTCGATATAACAGACGTGCAATAATGGGGTCAATCTTCGATTTACTCATTAAAAGGATGGTTCTAAGTGAGCCTAAAAGATTGATTAAAAACAAAATAACAACAGCGCTCTAAGCGCCTATACCAAAAATTTTTAAATATTTATCTGTACTCATTCTAAAATATAACCAGCTTTATTGAAGTTTTATTAAATTCAACAATAGGTAAGCTGCCAAAAAATATGAAATAAAATTAAATATTCAATTTTCAAATCTTTGGGATTAGTTTCCCAAAAAAACTTGTGATTTTGGCTGGTTTTTTATCCTCACAAGATAGCAAAACGGATACCATGAGTAAAGTTGTTGCAAGTTTTGTTGCTTTCATTTTTTTGTTTTTCTTACTGCAGTAATATGATAACACTTACCATCTCTTTCGGCAATGAGTAGTATTTTTTCCTCTTTACGCATCTCCAATAAAATATTTTCGAGTATCCGTTGCAGCTCTTTGTTTTTCTTATTAATACCGTTAAACCGAATATACGAAATATCAAACGAACAGCCATAATTGTGTGAACTGATTCCTTTGATTGCCGCTACGTTTGATTTTGCCAATCTGTTTTGAAATTGTACAGTGCGTGTTAACGAGGAAACTATGAAATAATTGCTCTCTCCTGCTTTCTGAACAAAACGCTCGCCGATACTTTGTAATGCTTCGTAAGCAGATCTGGTTAGAACCCTATCACTTTGCATAATCGGACTTAATATATACCCATTATTGTCACGCACTTTTATCAGATAACCTTTTTCTATATGCTGTTTTAATTCCTTTCGTGTTTTAATTGGCTTCAATCCATATCGCTCTGCAGCATCTAAATGCAGCGAATACTTATCATGCACATATACGCCATGACTATCATTGATAGCACCCCCTGCTAAAACACTATAAATATAGGTTATAGTATTACGAGGATGACGAATAGCTTCAGGGTATTTTAAATACAGCAAAAAAACTGCAATTAAAAAGAGCACTAGCAACAACAGTATTGTTATGGAAAAATGCTTTATTTTGTTTTTCATGGTATTAGATTAACGCTCCATCCATTATACACCATATTGGCTTGTACTTGTTCCATCATCATTCACGTATTTTTATACAGTTTTTATTCAATATAACATCGAAAGCTGACCAAAAACGGATCTAATCTTGTCGGACATGTCCTGTTCATTTGCAAAATGATAATGGTTATTCACACTTTCATTCCAATAGTATAATGCAACAAGCGCCCCCATCGCTCTTGTTTCATTTTTTGCAATGATGAAATATCCAATTGAATGAATGTTAATTAAAAAATCTGCTGATGATGGCGCTTTACGATTATTTACAGACCATTGTAGAGTGGTTTTTATTTTATCAGAATTAATAACAGTATCATAAATTTTCTCGAACTTATTACTTCCATTGTTTGAAATGTAATAATTTTTATACGCTTTATAGGTTTGAATAAAGGTTGTAATTGGGAACGGTAACATAATGTTTAATTATTCAATCCTCCAAAAAGCAATATCCACCAACCTAATCCTAAGATTATACCTAACAAACCTGCTTTGCCAAAAACCAATTCAATCGGCGAGAGTGGACCACCTAAAAAAAATACAATTACATAAATGATGATTGCTAATGCTAACATAATACTTGAAGTTTAAAAAGTTTATAATTTTGTTTTCTTATATATCTTCAATAGTATGAAAAAGTAACCAATTAGAAACAAAAAAAACGTCAGGAAAATATTCTGACGTTTTACATTGTTAATAATCAGGTGCTTAATCCACCATTACAAATGCAGCCCAATAATATGGATTTGGATTTTTTGACCGTACTTCGTTTTGAGCTCTTTTGAAAGCATCGTGTTTGGACATGCCACCCAGCCAATATTTATAGAAGCCCTGCATCAATTGTGAAGTTTGGGTATCAGGCACTTTCCACAGACTCATTATTAGTGTTTGTACACCTGCCATTTTGAATGCACGTTGTAAACCAAATACGCCCTCGCTACCACCATTATCGCCTAAGCCTGTTTCGCAAGCTGAAAGTACAACGAGTTCAGTATTAGTGAGGTTGATTTGTGATATTTCGTGGGCTGTAAGAATGCCATCTTCCCAATTATCGGGAATACTATCGCCACGCCATGCACGGTTTGCGCCGGCAAAAGCTAGACCCGACCGCAACAATGGATTTTTTACTACCACATTTCTGCGTTCACTGTCTAAACCCATAAATCGGAAATCTTCGCGTTTGGTTTCTTCTACCGGTAAGTAAAAACCATGTGTAGCAATGTGGATAATATCCGTATTTGTTCCATTGAGTTTTTTAAATGCTGCTTCGCTGGCAATTGCTCCGGTATAAAGTTGGTCGGTAAGTCCTTTTTTGGTAAACTCATTGGCAATGCCTTTTACTTCGTCGTCGGTTCCTTTGAGGTAACTGAATGTACTGGAACGTTGGGTGCTGTCGCTTACAAATATTGAGCGATAATTAGTTGTTGCATTAGCAGTTTGAACCTGAGCCAACTGTTTATTATCTAACTCATATTGTATGCCACCGAACAAAGCTGCCTCTTGTAGCTTGTTTGCGGCATTCGAATTCTTTATTACTTGTCGAGTGCTGGTTACCTGGTGTAAGTTGTATTTATCGGAAAGCAAACGAATAGAATCTACCGGAACAGCTGCAAAAGCCACCTGATTTAATTTGCCCGAAGGAGCGTAATACACTGTTTTGGTATCTTTTAAGCAGGCTTCTAATGGTTTCCAAACCAGATTGTACAGTTTAGAGCCGTAATTGAGTGTCCTTTCAACGGAATCTTTCCGAAGATTTGTTACTCGGTAGGTATAGAGTTGGTTTACATCCGTTACACTTTTTACAAATAAACTATCCAGTTGTTTTTCTTCAAACAGCGAAATCATTTCAGGATACGGGCTGTTTTTCTTCAATACTAAAGCACAATACATGGTGCTGTCAGTATAATTCTTATTGAAATAATTGAAACTGATAAATTCAATGGCTGCTTCGTTAGGTTTCAGGTTCTTTTGAACATCTGTCCATTTGACTTGCATTTCTTCTTGGCTTTGCTTGTAAAGCTGCGATTTCTGCGTAAGCACTTTATCCAAACTATCAGCTTGCACTTCCAATATGGACAAATCACCTTGCTGTGCCAAAGGTTTACTTTGAAGTATGTTTATTTGCCGTTTCAATTCTTTTAGATTTTCCCAAGTATTTACAAGTGTAGAATCTCCACTTTGCAATACTGTGTTTTGGATTTGAAGAGAAGTGTTGAGTAATAGGCCTTTTGTAAAGAGGGTGTTGTCGTAGGCGAAAGTGGAAATTGAGGGTTTTTTTGGATAAAATGAATAGGCAAAGGAAGGGTAAGTAGTATTAAAATTAAATTCCTTTGTATCCCAGAATAAAACACGTTCTTTTTCAGAAAGAAATTCAAATACTTTTGTGGTATTGGTTTGATTAATGTTAGCGGATTCACTATATAGCGGTACAGCTTTTACATAATTGTTAATAGATTCGTATAATCCTGCTAAATTATTCAGCGAAGTAGCATAGTCAGGGTGAGTTGAACCCGTTGCTGATTTTGTAATTTTAATTGACTCAATATACAGTGGTTCTGCTTTGCTATAATTGCCCATAGATTCGTAAATACTTGCCAAATTATTCAGCGAAGTGGCATAGGCAAGGTGATTTTTACCAAGTGCTAATTTGCGAATATTCATGGATTCGATACATAAAGGTTCTGCTCGGGTGTATTTACCCATATATTTATAAAGACTTGCCAAGTTATTGAGCGAAGTGGCATAAACAGGGTGAGTTGAACCCAATGAAACTTTACGTATGTTCATAGACTCCAAATATAACTTTTCTGATTTCGTGAAATTGCCCATGGATTTATATAAACCAGCTAAGTTATCGAGTGGTGTGGCATATTCGGGATGTGTTGAGCCTAATGCTACTTTTTGTATGCTTATGGATTCGAGATAAATTGGTTCTGCTTTGGCGAAATTACCCATTGATTCGTATAAACCTGCTAAATTATTGAGCGAAGAAGCATAATTAGAATGAAATATACCTAATGTAACTTTGCCAATTATATTGGATTCTATATATAATTGTTCAGCTTTAGCGTAATTACCCATAGCTTTATATAAACCAGCCAAGTTATTGAGCGAAGTGGCATAGGCAGTATGAGTTGGACCCAATACTACTTTTCGTATGTTCATGGATTCGATTAAAACTACTTCTGCTTTGGTGTAATTGCCCATAGCTTTATATAATTCTCCCAAGTTATTGAGTGATATGGCATAACTAGGATTTGTTCCGCCAAAAGCATCTTTTGTTATTTTCATGGATTCAAAGTACAGTCTTTCTGCTTTGGCATAATAGCCCATATATTTGTATAAAGCTGCCAAGTTATTTAGCGTTTTGGCATAGTCAGGATGAGTTGTACCTAAGGCTAATTTGAGAATCTTTATGGCTTCCAAGTATAGAGATTCTGCTTTAGCATATTTGGATGACAAGTAGTATAACTCTGCTAAGTTATTGAGCGAAGTGGCATAATCTGGATGAGTTACTCCCAAGGTTTGCTTATCTATATTAATTGATTCAATGTATAGCGGTTCAGCTTTGGTAAAGTCGCCCATAGCTTTGTATAATGCTGCCAAGTTATTGAGCGAAGTTCCATATTTTGGATGATTTGTACCTAATGTTACTTTATCAATTTTAATGGATTCAATGTAGAGCTGCTCTGCTTTTGTGTAATTACCCATTTCTTCGTACAACACTGCCAAGTTATTGAGCGAAGTTGCATATTTAGAATGAGTTGAACCGAATACAACTCTGCGAATGTTCATCGATTCATTGAGAAGCTGTTCAGCTTTTAAAAAATTACCACCAGAATAATATAACTCAGCTAAATTATTTAGTGAAGAGGCATAATCAGGATGTGTTATACCTAATACATCTTTATTTATTTTTATGGCTTCGATGTACATCGGTTCTGCTTTAACGTAATTCCCCATAGATTTATATAACCCTGCTAAGTTATTAAGCGAGGCGGCATAATCAGGATGTGTTCCACCCAACAAATCTTTACGAATTTTCATGGCTTCAATATAAATCGGTTCTGCTTTAGCGTAACTCCCCATAGATTTATATAATCCTGCCAAGTTATTAAGCGAAGTGGCGTAACTTGGATGAGTTTCGCCTGAAGTATACTTTTTTATATTCATGGATTCAATATATAATGGCTCTGCTTTAGCATATTTGCCCATTGATTCGTATAAAGCGGCCAAATTATTTAGCAAAGTTGAGTACTCTGGATGTTTTGCTCCTAATGTTGACTTTATTATATTTATGGATTCAATGTACAGGGGCTCTGCCTTGGTGTAATTACCCATAGTTTCGTATAAGCCAGCCAAATTATTGAGCGAAGAGGCATAATCAAAGTTGTTTTCACCACTTGTTGTCTTTATAATTCTTATTGATTCTGAAAACATTAATTCAGCTTTGGCAAAATTGCTATTTTTAGAGTATTGATTTCCTAAACGGATTAATATGGTTGATTTAAATATGTGATTAGTTGATAGTTCACTTTCTGATACAAGTAGTGCTTTTTCACAAAATAAAATTGTGTTTTGAATATCATTTTTTTTTAGATATTTCGTTGATTGTTTATAAAGTTCATTCACAGTTGATTCTTCACTATATGAGTTAGGGTTTGATAAAAACTTCGCAACTCTTAAATAACCTTGATTATTTGCATAATCATACGCATTATTTCCATCAGTACCTTTGGCTGTTAAGTTAGCGCTTTTTAAATATAACAAATAACATACTCGCAAATTTCCATTATAAGCAGCATACATTAAAGGCGTATTACTGCTAGCATCTAAGTTGTCAGTTTTAGCCCCATTATTTAACAGTAAACTAGCAATTTCTAATTTACCATCTCTTGCAGCATAATGCAAAGCAGAAATACCCAAAGAATCTTTACTATTAACATCCGCCCCTTTACCCAGCCACTTCTCAACTTCTTCAATATTTCCGGCTTTGGCAGCTTCTAAAAACTGCTTATTAGCTTCTGTATTTTGAGCCAATATATTAGCTGAAAATATCAGAATCAGAAATATGTATAGTAATCGTATTGAGTTCATAAAAAGTTGTTTGACTATTGTTGTTATTCGTAGTTCAGGTTAATGATTTGATTCAAAGCACAAATATACTGCATTATTTTAAAATTCATTTTTAGCCACAGAAAAAATAATTTTTTCATATTAGAAAGCCAAGATACCCGAAACAAAAAATATCTGATTTATCCGGTTACTTTTTTTGACTTTCACAGATATTGATTTATACGAGAACAAATAATCAATCAGTAATTGACAATTAAAAAGTAAACAAATGGAAAATCAAACACAAACATTACAACCGCAAATTGCAGTTAATAGTGCTAAAATCACGAATCACCAACTTGGATTCCGGTCGGCACAGCATGCAAAATCAAATCCCAATGCAATTGAGAGTTCATTAAACCTGGTTTATAATCGTTTTTTGGACGAGCAAAAGTTAGATGAACAAGGGTTAAAAGAACGTATTTCGAAACTGAAGGCAGAAGTTCAGCAAGAAAAAATGATGAAAAATGATATAGTTGCTCAATTGATGTTGCATAAACGCAACAAGGAAGAAAAAGAAAAGGAAATTGAAGAATTGGCTATTGAGAAAGTTGAGATTAAAAATGGAGGTGTTGAAGTAGAGGACACAAATTCATTTGTTATTGGTGCTTTTATAACCTTATTGCTAACGCTGTACTTATTTGTATTTTATTCAGCATCAGGCTATTCAGCATTTTATGGTGTTAAGCCGGGTAGCTTGGGTTTTATTAATCCAAATGTATTTACGGATGCTATGAATAAAGGCGGTGGAGTTATTGCACTGATTATTTTATTTCCGGTCATTTTTCTGGGACTTGGTTTCTTAATTCATAATTCGCTTGAAAAGAACAAGAAACTTGCTGCTGAAAATAAGCCCAAACAATATGCATTAATACTTGCTCTGATATTTCTTACGCTTATTGCCGATTCTTTTATTGGCTATAAAATTTCACAGGGAGTACACACCAATGAGTTCAATGCAGGAACTACAGATAGTTTTTGGCAGTTTTCGATGGTATTTACGGATATTAATTTTTATTTGGTATTAATACTCGGTTTTGCCGTCTATGTTATTTGGGGATTTTTACTTCACTATGTTTTAGGGCACGCCTACCTTAAACCCCTTAGCCAACGAATAAAATTGATGCTTGAAATATTAAAAGCAAAAATTGAAAAGAAGCATACCGAGTTGACTGCTATTATCACAAAAATCCAACAATTAGAAAGTGACCGAACCAACATTGAAAACAAAATTCAAGAAAAGGAAAAAGATATTATAGGGTATGAAAATGGAGTTATGCCTATCAATATCGCTTCATTAAAAGGATCAGTAGGACAATTTATGGGAGGATGGCAAAGTTATACTCACAACAATTTCGATACAAATGAAGCTGAGGTGTTAATTGCCGAATCATTTAGATTACAGGAGAATTGGCTAAGCCAAAAAATACAATCGCTTAATTAATAGGATATTAAAACTTTAATAAACAAACAGATGAAAACGAACAAAAAGCCAATTTACTTATTAATATTCTTTTTCGCATTTTTCGGCCTATTTATTGCCTTACTGATGCGCCCTTCGACTCAAAACAAAGCTATTAAAGAGCTTGAAACTTGCTTTAGTAAAAAAGACATTGAAACAGTTTGGTACAAATACAAAGCTGATTTAAATCAAGATGAAGATTTTTTGAAAGTAATCAGAACCAAATTATCGGGTTTACAACTCGATGAAAAACAAATTGCAGCTTGTAATGAATGGTTACCACCAGCATCTACAAGTATAAATGTGATTGTTATACCTGACTTATCAAGGCGAATAACTGATGACGTGAATAATCCACATCAGATTGAAAATGATATTTTTGTGTTAAATGCAGTATGGAAATCATTTGAGAGTTTTTCAAAACTGAAACAAGATTCCAAAGATAGATTAATAGTAGATGTAACTGATATTGATCAGGCAAAAGGACAGTTTGGTATCGTGGCCAACAACCTACAATTTGACCTTTCGACTCATAAGGGAAAAAGTAACAGATTGTTTTTTACACCTGATAAAGACACTTTGTTCAGTAACAGTATTAAAGAAATGTATGATTCAGCTAAAGATAAACCATTGGGAGCAGACTATCGGTTCTACTTTCGGAGGTATTTGGCGAAACATTTGAAAAAATCAACTTTTTTCGACACCTACGTAAATAAAGTAGTTATTATTTCTGACGGTTATTTGGAAGCAGAGAATAAACCAGCCGATACGAAAATTTATGGTTTTCAAAAACAGTTATATCAATCAGTAACCAACGGCAATATCTTAGATGTGATTACAACTAATGGATTAGTGATACCAGCTGTAGATATTGATTTATCCAATACTGAAATTATGGTTTGCGAAATGAATGAAAGAAAAACTGGGAAGGGGTTTGATTTTGAAATTTTGAAAACCTATTGGGAAGACTGGCTTGGCAGAATGGCTGCAAAAAAAATAGTTATTGCTCAACGGGAACAAGCTACAAGTTTGACTGCTAAACAAGTACAAGAGTTTATTGAAAAATGATATGTATTATTAGGATTAGCCATTACAAAAGTTCAACTTATGTAATGGCTAATTATCTATTTTTAATCCACCATCACAAACGCTGCCCAATAATATGGATTTGGATTTGATGACCGTACTTCGTTTTGGGCTTTTTTGAAAGCATCGTGTTTGGTCATGCCGTCCAGCCAATATTTATAGAAGCCCTGCATTAGTTGTGACGTTTGTGCATCCGGCACTTTCCACAGACTCATTATTAGTGTTTGTACTCCTGCCATTTTGAATGCTCGCTGTAAACCAAATACGCCCTCGCTGCCACCATTATCGCCTAATCCTGTTTCGCAAGCAGAAAGAACAACGAGTTCAGTATTAGTGAGGTTGATTTGGGATATTTCGTGGGCTGTAAGAATGCCATCTTCCCAATTTTCAGGAATGCTATCGCCACGCCATGCACGGTTAGCACCAGCCATTACCAAGCCTGACCGCAACAATGGATTTTTTACCACCACATTCCGACGTTCACTATCCAGACCCATAAATCGAAAATCTTCGCGTTTGGTTTCTTCTACCGGCAGATAAAAACCATGTGTGGCAATGTGAATAATATCTGTATTTGTTCCACTGAGTTTCTTGAATGCCGCTTCGCTGGC
>CAMDNO010000166.1 GCA_945902955.1 Porphyromonas cangingivalis | reverse complement strand
CTTAAAATACCTTCAGGTATTTATCTATTGTGCTCTAAAATTTGTTTTTTCTTTGTTTTCTATTGTGTTCCCGATAACTATCGGGATGGTTTACTATTAGTTGTGTTCAATTTTAGTAAAGTAGAATTATTCAACTTTTTCTGAATGTTTTTTCTATAGGCTTTAGTGATTCAATTATCATAATTTCATAATTTCTATTTTCTTACAAAATAACTATGTTGAACGACAATTATATATACACTGCTTTGCTTGTTGGAAGCATTTTTTTTCCACTTGTTATGAGTTTCGACAAAAACGTACATTTTGTGCAGTTTTGGAAGCCTTTGTTTTGGGCAATTCTTATTCCCGGCGTGTTTTTTATTGTGTGGGATGTAGCATTTACCAAACTTGGCTACTGGAGTTTTAATCCCGATTATACTTTCGATGTTCGTATTTTCGGGCTGCCAATCGAAGAGTGGATGTTTTTTGTGGTTATTCCTTATTGTAGCTTGTTTGTGTACGAAGTGCTGCGGTTTTATTTTCCCAAATTGGTTTTCAACCGACAAGTAAAAATATTTTTATATGCCATTTCAAGCATTTTGTTTGCAATTGGCGTCGTAGAGTTTGGCGTATGGTACACCTTTATTTGCCTCACTTCGGCTGCGGTATTCTTATTGGTAGTGCTAAGTCAACGAAGCCTTTACCCACATCTCACCCATTTTTTACTTGCTTTTTTGGTGTCGTGCATTCCCATGTTTGCAGTCAATGGCGTTCTTACGGCCATGCCAGTGGTAGAATACAACGCGCAGTATTTCAGTAATTTTCGCATTGGTACTATTCCTGCCGAAGATTTCAGTTATTTTTTACTGCTTTTTAGCATGAATTTTTTGGTATACGAAAAAGCTAAAAAAGGTTTTCTGTAATCTTTCTTACATCCCCGTAAATTATCCCGACGAAGGCGTGAGGGGATTGGGAGCAATATTTATTTCTTTTCTTTCACCAAATACACCATTGTTGGCAAATGGTCGCTGTAGCCATTGAGCCACACACCGCCACTATGCGTTCTGAGCGGTGTACCTTTGTAACGTCCTTCTTGCTGAATCAGAAAATTCCGATAAAAGACTTCACTTTTCCAGTAATGTAGTTTCGATTTATCGCCATTTACCAGCTCGTGCGAAAGTATAATTTGATCGAACAAATTCCATTGGTCGTTGTACGACAGCGAACCAATTCCCTTATCAAGTGTTTTCCAAAAAACGTTATACAATTCCTTTGGTTGAACTTCAGTGGCCTCTTTTTTAGCGGCGAGTATCGTAGCGCAACTTTCATTCATAGGGTCATCGTTCAAGTCGCCCATCACAATTACTTTGGCTTTAGCATCAGCCTTGAAAAGTGAGTCCACAATAGAACGCGTAAGTCCAGCCGCCAAATTTCGTTTGGGGCGTGAGCGCATTTCGCCACCCGAGCGCGAAGGCCAGTGGTTTACAATCACATGCACTTTTTCACCTAATAAATAGCCACTTACCATCAATTGGTCACGCGTCAAAAAAGTTGTATCTTCTGTTACCAAACGGTACGATTTACTATTCGTAACCGTAAACAGTCGTGGATTATAGAGCAAACCCACATCCACACCACGGCGGTCGGGGCTATCGTAATGCACAATTTGATACGAACGCGCAGCAATATCAGGTTGCTTCACCAAATCTTCGAGTACACCACGGTTTTCGATTTCCGAAACGCCCAAAATAGCTGCACCAATGGGCGAATTGTCAACTCCAAACTGCGAAATAGCGTACGACATATTTTTCAGTTTCGCTTTGTATTTCATTCCGCCCCATTTGTAGTTGCCGTCTGGCAAAAACTCCGAATCGTTGTTAGGCCCATCAATTGTATCGAATAGGTTTTCGAGATTATAAAAAGCCACACAAGCTAATTCTACATTTTTAGAAGGCGCATTAGAAGTCGACTTTATTTTGTTTGTTGCCGTACACGAAATAGCTGTAAATAAAACTATTAAGCTAAATAATAACTGTTTTTTCATTTTACTTTTTATAAAATTGTTATTTTAAAAAAATCGGACAGCAAAGGTGGTAAAAATAACTCAAATCTGAAAGTATTTACATAAATATGCAGAAAAATTAATATAAAGATAACACAAAATGCAGGTGCTAATTCGTACAATTTTTTTTAGTATCTTTGCCCTAACAAGTATTTAAAAACTGTATCGTTTATTTAATGCGCTGATTATGAATAAGTCCTTTGCCGATTTACATGACCAACTTCATCGTAAAGCCGAAAGTTTTATTACCAACTCTTCGTTAAAAAAAGAGTTGGAATCCACAGCAGCCGAATCGCAGCAATTGATACAGGAGTTAATCGCTTTTCAAAATACCTTAATTCATCGAATTCAAACATTAGATACTAATGCACACGAATTCCATGCAGAGCAGGAATACTACAAAGATATTTTCGATAACCAACCTGCTGGTTTATACCGCATACGTGTTTTGTCGCCTAAAAAAAGGATAGGAAGGGACTGGATGAGCACCGAAATACCGCCTTATTCGATGGAGTTTGCAAGCGATAGATTTTGTAAAATTCTAGGTGTTACTAATGCTGAGTTTGCCAAAAATCCTTTTATTATAGTCTCTTTAGTGCACCCGGACGATAAACAATCCTTTGTTTTGAAAAACGAGGAAGCAAACAAGCATTTTATACCTTTTAGCTGGGAAGGAAGGCTTATTGTTAAAAGAAAACTAATATGGGTGCGTTTAGAATCATTGCCACGTCGATTATCAAACCACGATATTCAATGGACAGGTATACTGTACGAAATTAGCCAATGGAAAGCTGCCGAGGAGGACTTAATGAAAACCCGTTCGCAGTTGGATGAAGTGTTAGAAGGAGCGAATATTGGTACCTTGGAATGGAATATACAAACCGGTCAACTTAAATTTAATAAAATTTGGGCTAAAAATTTAGGATACTCACCCACCGAAATTAAAATAGGACAAATACTGATGGGTAAAAACGGTTGGAAAGCAATTACTCACCCCGACGATGTAGCTTATGCCGAGGAAATGCTAAATCAACATTTTACCGGACAACTGCCTCTATTTTCAATAGAAGTACGTATGCGGCACAAAAAGGGACATTGGGTATGGATTCGCCAGGAAGGAAAAGTGCGAACATGGACGCCCGATGGCAAGCCACTATTGATGTTTGGCACGCATACCGATATTACTGCACGTAAAAAAGCCGAATTGGAACTGTCAGAACTCAATGAACATTTAGAAGAACGAATTGCCAAACGAACTGCTGAGCTAACAAATTTAAACAAATCGCTTGTTGAAAGTGAAAACAAGCTCCTCAACATTACCTTTGAGGTAGAAGAGCGCGAACTAAACCGATTTTCGAGCGAACTGCATGATGGCATGGGTCCTCTGCTCTCAACCATAAAGTTGTATTTTCAGTGGTTAGCCGATACCAACGATATCACAAAGCGCAAATTAATTACCGAAAAAGGAAACCACTGTATCGAAATGGCAATTCAGACGGCACGTGAGTTAGCTCGAGGCCTAAGTTCGCAGTTTGTAACCGAAATGGGCTTTGCAAAAGCTATAAGCGAATTTGCACAACGTATAAACGACACTGAAAAACTGCATATCCTTTTTGAAACGAATACCGATTTGCGGTTTGGTGGATTATCAGAGTTAATGCTCTATCGCATCACCACTGAGCTTATTAAAAATACAATCACTTATTCGCAGTCCGAAAACATTTACATGCATTTATATGTCGATAAATTAAATAAAAATATATCGTTTCATTACAGTGATAATGGTGTGGGGTTCGATTGGCAAAAAATAAAAAACGAACACAAGGGTTTGGGTTTGATGAATATATTAAATAGAATCCAAATTTTAAAAGGCACAATTGATATAGAATCGGAAATAGGAAATGGAATGTCGGTAAAAATAACATTTCCAATAGATTAACTTTTAATACAGATAGTATTCGGGAAATTTATAACATTAAAATGAATGAATAAAATTATAATTGTAGACGACCATTCGCTATTTCGCGAAGGAATAAAATTGCTGATTGAAAACGAAGGGTACGGTGAAATAATTGCCGAAGCCGAAAATGGTTTGCAATTTATGGATTTGCTCAAAACGCATAAACCAGATTTGGTTATAATGGACATAGAAATGCCTGTAATGAATGGATTAGAAGCCACGCAACAAGCTGTTAAACAGTTCCAAACACTAAAAATTTTGGTACTCACTATGCTCAACGAAAAATCGAATTACATCGATTTGGTAAATGCCGGAGCAATGGGATTTGTACTCAAAACAGCTGGAAAGTTAGAATTTGAAAAAGCTATAAAAACGGTTATTGCAGGCGGAAGCTATTTTTCGAACGAATTGCTTCGACAAATCATTATGCAGCAGCACGAAAAAACGGTAAAACCTATTCGCGAATGTCCCGCTGATTTCTCAACTGTTTCGAAGCGCGAAAAGGAAGTGCTTGAGCATTTATGTAAGGGCATGACTGTAAGCGAAATAGCCGAAACATTGTTTGTTAGTCCCAAAACCATCGAAACTCACCGTTCGTCATTACTTAAAAAATCGAATACTCGAAATACAATCAACTTGGTACTTTGTGCTATAAAAAATAAAGTGGTGGAGCTGTAGGATAGTTTATAGTTTTCAGTTTATAGATCTAAAAGCCATACAAGTATAATTCTTGTGTGACTTTTTTTATTTCTAAGGGTTTACACGGATACTAAAATCAGGGTTTACACGGATATAAATTCAGCATTTTTACCAAACGTGGGTGTAATAAAATTGAGTAATTTTGAAGCCCAGAAATTTATTTTGCAAAATGGTAAAAAATTTTTATCAAATAAAAAACATTCAATTTTAATCTCATAAATTATGACCAATCTCGAACCGCAAATCATTACAAAAGAAAAGATTAGAATTTATCCAAACCCAGCAAGCGATAGTTTTCAAGTGAGTGGTTTTGATGGAAATGCAAAGTTTGTCATCAGCGATTTTCATTGTAGAGTACTTTTGAAACAAGATATTACTTCGGAGGATTTAATTTCACTAAAGTCTATTCCACGTGGAGTTTATATTGCCAAAATAATCACATCAAATGGCATTGAGCGGAGAAAGCTTGAAAAGAAATAATTTTACAAAATAGGAATCTATTATTTTTCAATATTTAAGAATGAAAATAATACTTGTTGATAATCACAACTTGTTTCGTGAAGGAATGAAACTGTGGATTGAAAATAGAGGACTTGGTGAAGTAATAGCGGAAGCTGCTAATGGAGCTGATTTTATTGATTTACTCAAAATGTATGTCCCCGACTTGGTAATTTTGGATTTTGAAATGCCAGATATGGATGGTGTCGATACCACTAAATTGGCGCTCAATATTCAACCAAAACTTAAAATACTTGGCATTACGCAGCAAAACGACTTTAATAACTATGCTAAAATGATTTTGGCTGGTGCAACAGGTTTTATGTTGAAAACTTCGGGAAATGACGAATTTGAAAAAGCTATTAAAGCAGTTGCAATGGGCGAATGTTATTTTTCGGAAGATTTACTGCCAACAAAAAAATTGGAACTAAGTTTTCATTGATTATAAAACTTTTAATTTCGTGATTTAATTTTTGATGTTTTGTTTATTCAAAAAAAGAGCTGTTTGAAAATTATTTCAGACAGCTCTTTACTTTTTATTGAGTTGTATTAAACGTGTTTTAGAAGTTCGCTTTTCAGCGTCATTTTATCGGCACCGCCAGCATTTTTCCAAACTACCTGACCATTTTTGAATATAAGAAACGTTGGCACTGCCTGTATACCATATCGAGAGGCAATTGCCTGATTTCGATCAACATCAATTTTTAGCACACGAGCACTGCCTTGTACTTCTTTGCCAATACTCTCTACCACAGGGCTCATTGCCTTACAAGGGCCACACCAAGTGGCAAAAAAATCTATCAAAACAGGCTTATCGCCATTTATTATTTGTTGAAATGTTTCCATAATTATTATTTACTATTTTGTCATTTACAAGTTACAGTCAGATACATCATAAAATAAGTCGGAGCCGCACCCCGACTTATTAACAACTGATAATCAGCATTGTTCATTAATTAATTTCAATCATTCTAGCTGGTTTTGGTTTGGCTTCTTCGCGTTTTGGTATTACCACCGTTAAGATACCTTTGTCGTAGGCAGCCCCAATTTTGTCGCCATCGGCAATTTGTGGCAGTGTAAACGAGCGCGAAAACGATTGATAGCTAAATTCACGTTTGGTGAAAATCTCTTCATCTTTGGTTTCGCTCTGTACTTCTTTTTCGGTCGAAACAGTTAATACATTGCGGTTAAGTTCAATTTTGAAATCTCCCTTTTCGAAACCCGGAGCAGCCACTTCCACTGTAAATGCATCGGTATTGTCTTTAATATTTACCGAAGGTAAAGTTGTGTTGGTGTTCGAAAAATTGCGATTGTTCCAGTCGAACATTTCGCCATCAAAAAAGCGATTGAATAAAGATGGTGTTTGGTTTGAATTACGTACGAGTAACATAGTTGTATCCTCCATTTTTTTAGTTAAACATTAATTTTTTTTTGTTATGTACCTGAAATTGCAAAATAAATACCAATGCAATATTCCGGTCATAATGTCTGATTATAAGAACTTTAGCATGTCATTATTTCAGTTTTTATGTGTTTGTAATTCCTTTTTTTTGCAATTAATTATTGAAAATCAAACCGATAGATTTATTTATATCGAAACAAAACACTGAAATTTTGTCAGTAAGAAAACTACACATCAAAAAAAGTAGATAGATATTTCAAAACTATTAAACTTAATCTTTTGTATCTTGTTTATGAATAAATATTCATTACATTTGTATCCATTTTTTAAAAATAAAAGAATTATGAGAAGAAAATTTGTATTTATACTAGTAGCTTTAGTCGCAGTTTTTCAAATTTTATATGCCATTAGGGCTAATCCTAAACCAATAATCATATCTCAACCAGATGGAAGTGCATTAACTATCCGAATGCATGGTGATGAATTTGGGCATTTTCGAACAACAGATGATGGTTATAAAATTAAGCAAAACCAAAAAGGGTATTATATTTACGATCTGTCAGAGAGTACTTCAACTAATAAATCGGTTGAAATAATTGCTCGAGATGCATCGAAACGCACATTAAGCGAAAGTGCTGTTTTACAAACAATTAAAACCGCTGATTTAACAACCCTACAACGTTCAAAAGCGAAAAGTGTACGTCGTGCAATGAAAGTTCAAAGGGCTTTTCCACTTACGGGTACTCCAAAATCGTTGGTTATTTTGGTAAATTTTTCGGATAAAAATTATGTTGTTCCCACTCCTCAAGTAGCATTTACAAACCTGCTAAATGAAAGTAATTATACTGGTAATGGCGGTACAGGCTCTGCTCGCGATTATTTTATGGCATCTTCTTATGGGAAATTTGCACCACAATTCGATGTCGTAGGGCCTTTTACGCTACCCAAAACCTTAGATTATTATGGAAAAAACGATGCTGACGATTACGATACAAATCCACAACAAATGATAATTGATGCTTGTAGCGTTGCAAATACGAATGGAGTGGATTTTACAAAATACGATACAGATAATGATGGAATGGTTGATAATATTTTTGTTTATTATGCTGGCTACAACGAAGCCGAAGATGGACCTGCAAATACAATTTGGCCACACCGTTGGTCTTTAGCCGATTACAACACAAAATTTGATGGTAAAATTATTTATGACTATGCTTGTACTTCGGAATTTAATGGATCTACAGGTTCGAATATGTGTGGTATTGGCACATTTTGTCACGAATTTGGCCATGTACTTGGTTTGCCTGATTATTATCACACAACCGACGCAACAGGAAGTAAATCAACTTTAGATTATTGGCATATAATGGATGCCGGTGCCTACAACAACGAAGGCCGCACACCACCTACATATACTGCTTATGATCGATTTTTCCTTGGTTGGTTTACGCCCGAACAGGTAAATACTGCGAGCGATTTGACGCTATTGCCACTCTATCAGGGAGTTACTCAGCCTGCAAATACAAATCAACAAGCTTATTTACTTTCAGCCACCACACACAATATGAATGGCGCCAGCCCAAATCCTAAAGAATTTTTTATGGTTGAATATCGAAAAAAAACAGGATGGGATGCTTTTTTACCTGGCGAGGGAATGCTCATTTGGCATATAGATTACGATGCAACAGCTTGGAACGAAAATGCACCTAATAATTATACTGGTAGTACTCAAACACTATCAAGTCACATGCGCTTTTATTTACAACCGCTAAGCGGGAGCACATCAACTCCGGGCGCAGCATTTACAACCGGTTTATTTACACCAAAAACATGGAGTGGAACGAATATTGGGCGTGAAATAACATCAATAGCAAAAACAGCTAATAACGTAACCTTTAAACTGATGGGCGGCGCTCCTACGGCTGCAATTCAAACGAGTGGAACTTTGACCCAATTTAGTACTTATGTTGGCACCGCAACGGATTCTCAAAGTTTTACTGCAACTGGTTCACTTTTAACAGAAAATGTATCTGTTACTTTATCTAACCCAACGCATTACGATATAAAATTAAGCACAGATGCTGATTGGTCGAAATCACTTTCAATTCCTTTAGTTTCATCGGCTCTCAATGCTACAATTCAAGTTCGATTTAATCCAACTTCCGAAGGTACATTTGCTACAAACATCGTAATTCAAAGTGGAGTGTTATCAAAAACAGTTGAAGCATCGGGCGTTGGCGTTGCTCCAATAAATCCAAATGCTCCAGCGATACAGTTAGGACGGGTTGAAAATCAACTTGCGTTTACTCCAACTATTATTAATTTGACTAAAACCAAAACGATTAATATTAAAACAACAGATCTTCTTAGTAATCTTACAATTGCAGTAACCGGAACTGATGCGGCTATGTTTAAGACATCTGTAACTACACTTACAAAAGAACTTACTAATGCCTTTGTTGGAACTAATATTAATGTAACTTACAAACCAACAGCTGCTGGAGTACATACAGCTACACTCACTATTTCGGGTGGCGGACTTAATCCGGCAAAAGTGATTACACTTTCCGGTGAAGGAAAGTAAACGATGTTATTGAAAAGAAAAGCTGTATTCTAAAAAACTACAGCTTTTCTTTTAAAAATTTCCCGGTGTACGAACATTCGCAGGCTAGAATATCTTCGGGAGTGCCTTCGTAAACCAGCGTTCCGCCTTTGTCGCCTCCTTCGGGACCAATATCAATAATGTGGTCGGCGCATTTAATAACTTCCGGATTGTGCTCGATAATAATTACCGTGTGACCTTTAGCAATTAATGCATCCAATGCT
>CAMDNO010000165.1 GCA_945902955.1 Porphyromonas cangingivalis | reverse complement strand
ATTGGGAACGAAAAAGATATTCCGGGTTGAAACCTTAGTTTGTTCCAATCTGTGCTTTCCTGAACTACTTCCTGACTTTGAATTTTTAAAACCGAAAACAGAAGTAAGCAAATTAAAGATGATTTTTGATAAAAATTTAGTTTATTCATTTTGTAATGTTTTAATTGATAGTAATTTATTGTATTGAATTAATGATAAAAGCTCGAATTAGTTTTTTCTGAAATTTGATACGTTTTTTTGTTTTAAATAATATAGTTAAATTTTATTGCAAAGATAAATGCTGCATAATAATAAGTAAATACGAAGAATTACGTATTTTTTGTGTCTCAAAATATTGATACTCAGAAAATACGTTAGCCAATAAATTACACATTAAATTTAAGGTATAAAAAAAATAGAATTTCATGATATATAAAAATAGGCTTGAATTATGAATTTTTATTTAGTAATTTTGTGGCAATAATATTATCAAAAATTGAAAAATTATAAATTCGAAACAACAATTGACTCCACAAACAGTGAGTTAAAGCGAATTCAATCGTTGGAAACTTTGCCAGAGTTTTATGCGATTCGAACGGGCTTTCAGTCGGCAGGTAAAGGGCAGATAGGGAATAGTTGGGAAGCGCAACGTGGAAAGAATATACTATTCAGTATGTTACTCAGACCACACCACATTGCCATACCCGAACAATTTTTATTGTCACAAATTGTTTCGGTTGCAATTGTAAAAGTAATGCAAAGCTATAAGGTAGAATGTGAGATTAAATGGCCCAACGACATCTATGTCGGAGATAAAAAATTAGGTGGTATACTGATTGAGAACAGTTTACGTGGAAGTAAAATTGATTACTCAATAATTGGAGTGGGTCTTAATATTAATCAAAGTTTATTTAAAAGCAATGCGCCAAATCCTATTTCGACATTTAGTATTTTATCTAAAAAGATAGATTTAAAAAAACTTTTTGTAGAACTAATTGAAGAAATAAAGCAACTCTATTTGCACGAAAATAGTAAGGTTGTAAAATCGGAATACAAGCAATATTTATATAGAAAAAATGGATTTTTCAATTATAAATATCCTGATAATAAGCTATTCGAAGCTGAAATAAATTCTATTGAGGATAATGGAAAACTTTGGTTAAGAAAGAGGAGTGGTGAAGTTGAATGTTTTTATTTCAAAGAAGTGGAATTTGTATTACCATAAAATTAAAAAACCCATTGTAAGAACTAACTTACAATGGGTTTTATTTTACAAACTTATACTATTATTTTCCATTTATAATCTCTAAAGTATCGGAAGCTATCATAAACTCCTCATCGGTAGGAATTACAACGATTTTAACAGACGAATTTGGTAAACTTAGCAACACTTCTTTGCCTCGAGATGAGGCATTGAGTTCATTGTCGATTTTAACACCCATAAATGACAAACTTTCGCATACACGTTGACGCGTTCCGGTTTGGTTCTCGCCCACACCACCTGTGAATACAATTACATCGGCACCATTAAGTGCTGCCATATATGAACCAATATATTTTTTAATGCGATATTCGTACATTTTGAGTGCCAAAGCAGCTCGTTCGTTGCCTTCGCTAATAGCTTTATCAATCTCGCGCATGTCCGACGAAATACCCGAAACACCAATAACACCACTATGCTTATTGAATAAAGTAGAAATTGCAGCAGAGCCAATCATTTCTTTTTCCATAAGATAGGTAACTACCCCCAAATCAACATCGCCTGAGCGAGTTCCCATCATTAATCCTTCTATAGGAGTAAATCCCATTGAAGTATCGACAGATTTTCCGTTTTCAACCGCACAAACCGAACCTCCATTACCAATATGAGCCGTAATTAGTTTTGTTTTCGAATAATCTAATCCCAAGAAATCGCATGCTCGTTTCGATACATAGCGATGACTTGTGCCATGAAATCCGTAACGACGAATGCCATATTTTTTATATAATGAATAAGGTATGGCGTACATATACGCAAAATCAGGCATAGTTTGATGGAAAGCAGTATCGAAAACAGCCACTTGAGGCACTTCCGGCAATAATTCATTGATAGCACGAATACCAGCCAAATTCGGTGGATTGTGTAGCGGAGCCATGTCGATACACTCTTCAATCATCGAAATCACCTCTTCGTCGATAAGCATACTGGCATTGAACTTTTCGCCACCATGAACAATGCGATGACCAACTGCATTAATCTCTTCGAGCGTCGATATAGATCCATGTTTTTCGCTGGTAAGTACACCCAAAATATATTCGATAGCTATCTGATGTTCAAGCACTTCTCCTTTGAGAGTAACTTTTACTCCATCTTGTCGTTTGTGCTTCAGAAACGAACCTTTCATTCCAATTTTTTCAACAACTCCAGAGCCAAGTTGCTCTTTTGTATCCATGTCGATTAAAATATATTTTACCGACGAACTACCACAGTTTAATACCAATATCTTCATTTTTTACTCCTCCTTTATTTTACGATATTACCTTGTTCGTCATAATTATAAAAACCTTTGCTTGTACTTACCCCGAAATGTCGGGCACGAAACAAACGCAATAAAACGGGAGCAGGTTTATATTTAATATTCCCGTATTCATCATATAAATTTTCGAGCAATTTAACAACTTTCTCGATACCCATTTGATCGGCAGTGCGAAACACACCTTGTCGGTGACCAAAACCAACTGTCATTACTTTATCAATATCTTCGACACTTGCAATGCCTTCCAATAAAATTCCACAAGCCTCATTGAGTTGAATTAAAAAAAGACGCACACTAATAAGTCCTGAAGATTCCATAACAGGAACATAATCGTGCGAAATGGCTTTGGCAAATTGGCAAACTTTATCGAAAGTGTAATCCGAAGTATTCAATCCACGAACTATTTCAATAATGTTAGAATCAGGTGTGTTCGACATAAAATGCAACCCAATACAACGTTCTTGATGTTCGAGTTCCGAAGCGAGTTCGGTAACTACAACAGTTGAAACATTGGAAGCAATAATCGCCTTGTCGGAAAGTACGCTTTCAAGCTTTTTAAACACTTCTTTGCGCTGATCTACACTCCGTTCACCGTTCCTATTATCGTAGCGAATAGCCTCAATAACAAAATCGCACCCTGCAAAATTCTGATAATCAGAAGTTCCCTGAATTTTTGACAAAGTAGCTCTCTTTTCACCTTGTGTTAATCCCCAATGTTCAATTTTTTTGTCTAATTTGTCTTCTATACGCGAATAAGCGTTGTTGATACTCGACTCGCAAGGTTCGAAAAACACAACTTCTATTCCTTTTAGCGCTGCGGTAGTGGCAATTACACTGCCTTCTTTCCCACAACCTACTACTCCGATACGCGAAAACAAAGTACGGTTACGACTGCGCTTGCTAAGCCCGTACCGTTCAATTGCTTCAATAATTTCTTCTGCCATATTTTTATTTTTTGTTGACTTGTTGATTGGTTCATCAGTTAATTTGTTCATCTGTTCATCGGTTAATTAGTTCATCGGTTAATTGGTTCATCGGTTAATTGGAAATAACAAATGAACTAATCCCTAATTAACTGATGAACTAATCCCTAATTAACTGATGAACTAATCCCTAATTAACTATTTACAGACATAGCCTGATTAGCTGTTATTGTTATCATTCTTACAATATCATCTACCGAACATCCACGCGAAAGGTCGTTAATTGGAGCTGCAATACCTTGTAAAATTGGACCAACTGCTTGCGCTCCCGAAAAACGTTCAACCATTTTGTAGCCTATATTTCCCGATTGCAAATCTGGGAAAACCAATACGTTTGCATGGCCAGCAATGGCGCTTCCGGGCGCTTTGCTCTGCCCAATGGCTGGCACTAAAGCCGCATCTGCCTGCAACTCACCTTCTATTTGTAATTTTGGATTTATTTCCCGGGCAATACGAGTTGCTTCTACCACTTTGTCGACCAATTCGTGTTTAGCGCTCCCTTTTGTCGAAAAACTCAACATGGCTACACGAGGTTCAAAACCAGCTACAGCTAAGGTAGTTTCGGCGGTAGAAACGGCTATTTCAGCTAATTCGCGTGCGGTGGGATTTGGATTAACAGCACAGTCGGCAAAAACCAACAAACCATCTTCGCCAAATTGCGTTGCAGGCGTAAACATCAATATGGCTCCCGAAACCACACTTATCCCAGGTTTTGTTTTGATAATTTGAAACGCAGGACGTAGCACATTTCCAGTGGTATTTTGAGCACCTGCTAATTCTCCATCGGCATCTCCGTTTTTTATCAATAAACATCCTAAATACAAGGGATCTTTTGCCAATTTTTGAGCTTCTTCTTTACTCAAACCTTTGCTTTTACGTAAATCGAACAACAAGTCTGAATAAACAATCATTTTGGGGTCGGTTTCCGGATTTAATATGGTTGCTTCGCTGATGTTTTTCAAATCATTTTCGGCTGCTAAACGAAGTATTTTTTTTTCATCGCCAATCAAAATCAATTTTGCCGCTTTTTCATGTAAAATAATATCAGCCGCTTTCAATGTACGAATTTCTGTCCCTTCGGGTAAAACTATGCGCTGTGGATTTGCTTTTGCGCGAGCCATGATTTGATCTAAAAGTTTCATTTTAAGTAATTTAAAGTGTTTATTGCGTTGTGTAGTATACGATTTTTAACTATGCTGAATTGTGCTGCAAAGATACGATAAAAAAAATAAATTGCAATGTCGACATTGCAATTTAAGTACATAAATGTGATAAATATCAAAAAATGTAGCCGATAGAGCAAAAATCAAGGTATAAAAAAAACCGTCAGTTTGACGGTTTTAAATTTAATAATTAGTAAATCAATTGCGAAGTTGATAGTTATTTTCTGCGTCCTTGTGGTCTATCTTGCCATTTATCCATTAATTCTTTGCGAAATGATCTTTCGGCGCTGAAATACTTGAAAATACTTTCGGCTGAAAGTTGTTTTTTTAATTTAACGTAATAAATTTTCAATAAATGTGATTTTTGAATTTCAGCGTTGATATATCGTTCGTTCATTTCGAGGTATTGTGCTTCACCACGGTTTTGTTTATTGCGGTAAAAACCTCGAAAAAAATCTTTGTTCTCTTCCATCAGTTTCCAAACTGCATTTTCGTACTCCCAAAATAGAGGTTTTACACGAGCAGCTTCTTTTTCGGTAAGTTGCGATTTTACGACAATAAACTCCCATTTTCGATTATGCAATTCTTCAATTTTGGGTTGTTCAGATTCCTGGGCAAGTATAAACCCGGAAATTGATAACATAAAAAATATTATAGTTCGTTTCATATCTTTTAATTTATTGGTTTTTCGGAGGTTTCAGCCTCAAAATAATCAAGACTTTCTACATTTTCCACTTGAGTCATAACATATAATTCGTAATTTTCGGCATCAGCTATTTTATTTTCGTTATAAACAGTATATACCACACGACTTAAAAATAACACACCCAAAAACATAGCCGCCATATACATCCATGGTCGAAGTAGTTTCAGTGGTGAAACCGGCTTTATAGCAATTTGAGCTTCAAATTGACTCGCAAAATCTTCGAAATAATTGTTTGGTACAGAAAATGGCTTTCTGTTTCCAATGTTGTTTAAATTCATATTTTGTTTCATAACGTTTAATTTGACTAATATAAACAATATTCGTTTAATAGCTGTTTGTTAAATCATTGATTTTTAACATTAATCGTAAATTATTTTTTTGCTAATGTGCTTATTGATTCTTTTTATTTTATCATTCTGTTTCTAAAAACCGCTCGATTTTCTTTACCGCAAAATGATAGGATGCTTTGAGAGCTCCTACCGAAGTTCCTAATACTTTCTCCATTTCTTCGTAGGTTATATCTTCAAAATACTTCATGTTAAAAACCAATCGTTGCTTTTCGGGTAAAGTGAGAATTGCCTCTTGTAATTTTTGCTCTGCATCATTTCCATCGAAAAAGCTATCTGCTTTTAAATTTTGAAACATCAAACTTTCCTCATCATCCATTAGTTGCAAATTCTTCATTCGTTTACTTGTCAGGAAAGTAAGTGTTTCGTTGGTCGCAATACGATATAACCAAGTAGAAATCAACGAATCACCTCTAAAATTATCAATACCATTCCAAGCTTTCATAAAAGTATTTTGCATCACATCGTTTGCATCCTCGTGCGCGAGAACCATTTTGCGTATATGCCAATAAATCCTTTCTTGATAGAGCCGAACAATGCTGCTAAAAGCCGCAGCCTTTTGGCGCGGTTCGGCAAGCATGGCAAGTAGCTCAGCGTCTGTGGAATTCATCTATTTGTATTATCGTTTTTTACTGTTGTTTTTTATAGACTAAATAAAGCTGTAAAGGTTTAAAATGATGTTTTTACTGAATAAAATTAAACCTGTTAGCAGTTATTTTTCCTTGTCGCTTTTATTGAATATACCATTGGTATTTTGTCGTTTAGATGTTCAATTCTAAATTTTTTTGGTTCAAATTCTATTGTTTTTTTGAAACAATTGTAAGGTGAATAGTCAAATTCGTCCAGCGAATGTATTTCAATATTGTTGCTAATTAAGCTATTCAGCACTTCACTCATACTGTGGTTCCACATAACATAAGTTTGTGTAATATTCGCTTTTGTGTCCGCGTAAGTGCCGTTTTCAGTTTCGACAATAGCGCCAGAATTGAAATATCTGTAACCAACTTTGTCAAATTCATCGTCGAACATCCAAACTACAGGGTGAAACTCTACGAAAACAAATTGTCCGTTTGGCTTTAAAAATTCCGAAATAATTTTAGCCCACTTATCCAAGTTGGGTAACCAACCAATTGTTCCATAACTTGTAAAAACTATATCAAATTTTTCATTTAAATAGTTAGGTAATTCGTAAATGTCGCAACAAATAAACTTGGTATCCGAATTGGTTTCTTTTGCAATTTGCCTTGCACTTTCAATAGCTTTGTCTGATAAATCGACGCCTGTAACATCTGCACCAAGCCTGCTCAACGAAATTGAATCTTGACCAAAATGACATTGTAAATGCAAAATTGTTTTTCCTTTTATGTCGCCCAATAGGTTTAATTCAATATCATTTAAAGATGTTTTTCCTTTCAGAAATCCGTCAAGGTCGTAAAAATCCGATTCTAAATGTGTGTCAATTCTGTTATTCCACGAATGTCGGTTTATTTCTATATAGTTTTTTTCTGTGTCCATTTATTCATTTTTTCAATTGCTTCCATTATTGAGCTTTCGGGATAATCGTTATTTTGAAGTATCCTAATTGCATTTCCGCTCTTTAATTTTCCTTCTTTAAGCTTGTAATCAAAATCATTCAAAAATCAGTTATTGTCTAATTGTATATTTTTATCTGTCTTAATACTATCGCTAATGTCGTATTTCAATCTTAATTCATTTTCTAAAAGTTTCTTGTAAAGACCAGACAATATATCAATTTTATTCTGGTTTTCTTTTATAGTAGGTAATTCTTTATACCGAAAGAAGTCAGAATATGATATAAATTTAGTTGATAGAATTTCTCCTCTTTGGTGGTAGTCAGATGTCATTTTTACTAATGTCAAATAATTCAATTTAGCAAAAACTTTTCTGTTTAAGTCATTCAATTCTTTGAATTTTTTATTCGATTTATTTAGTCTATTGTATATGTTTCGATATATTGCTTCTTGTTTTTTCCTTTCGTCACCAGTCGAACCAACAAAATTTTCACGATATTTTCTATATTCAGAATCTTTTTGTTTAATTTCATCAATTACTTTTGCGCTTTTATTAAATTCATCTTTTAATTCTTTCAACTCTTGATGGCTATTTTGAAAATCTGTAACCAATTTTCGGCTGAAGTTTTGAATTGGAATTGTAGAACTCGTGTCGCATTGTTCTTTAATATACTCATTCAATATTAAATAATTATTTTCTAGTTCCAACAATTGTATTTCCTTTGCAATTAGTTCTGATTTTGTTTCGTTTTGAGCGAAAATTTGTCCTGCAAAAAACAATGAGATAATTAAAATCGTTTGTTTCATAATAATCTAGTTTTCAATTGTTTATTTGTTTGAATTTTAAAAATGATTTTATTTATTCGAGATATGGTTATTTTTCATTGATGATTAACGACAGCCTCCCGTTTGTTACGGGACAAGTTGCCCAAAAACTCAATTATTTTTCAAAAATACTAAAAATTTCGTTAGGGCGGCTTATGTAGCTGTTCAAATTTCAATTTAGTACATGACAAAATTATATAGCGATATAATTATTTGATTATCAATAAAATAAGATATATTTTATTTGGTAAAGACCTTGAAATTTCGTATCTTTATAGCTGACTACCAATCAGTTATAATGAAAACAAAAAATTCCAAGGTCTCGCACAAAAGTAGTGATTTAACCTCAGTTTTGGTTCAACACTTCGGTAAAAGTTTAAACTTAGCCCGAATTAAGTTCATAAGCTTGTTCATTTGCGCTTTTGCCACATGAACCACCGTACTCGATTGCAATCGACAGAACGAATTGGAAGTTTGGACAAACAGATATCAACATCTTGGTTTTAGCCATTGTATATAAAGGAGTTGCCTTTCCTATTCTATTCAAATTAATGCCTAAGCGAGGGAATTCTAATACAACAGAGAGAATTGAAATCATGAATCATTACATTCGATTGTTTGGAAAACAAACCATTCAATACTTAGTGGCAGACCGTGAATTTGTAGGTGAACATTGGATTAGCTATCTGAACTTTAACCGAATTAAATATCAAATTCGTATACGGGATAATTTCTGGGTTCTGAATCCCAAAACAGGTTCACTGTTTAAGGCAGCGTGGCTCTTTAGTGATTTAAAATTAAATGAAACAAGATTTTTACACTCGATATATTATGTCAATAATCGTAACTACTCAGCACCCCTAAGTTGATGATACAGAATATTTTATGATTTTGGGAACGAAAAAGTTGCAATATTTATTGTAAATTATTTTGATATTCCATTGAAAAACAGTATCTTCGATGGGTGAAAGAGCAAGTATTAGATATAGCTTTGGTATTAAAATCTATCAATGGAAAGATTGATGGATTATCAAAACAGCTAGTATCTGCTCAAGAAGAAATATTTGTTCTTAAAAAAGAGAATGGGGTTTTAAAAGATCGTTTAGCGGTTTATGAAACGCCAAAAGATAGCCACAATAGCAATATTCCTCCATCAAAGGATTCGCTTGCAGCACAGGCTGAGAAGTCAAAGTAGCTGCTTGCAACTCGTTCTTTGAGAGATAAATCGGGGAAGTCTAACGGCGGTCAAACTGGACATAAAGTTACAACATTGGAAATGGCAAGCGAGCCGGATTCCATTATAGAACATAAACCATACTTTTGCACCCGTTGCGGAAATGATCTTTCCGCAATTCAAGGTTCGGTAGTTGAGATACGGCAAGTATTTGATGTGCCAATGCCCATACTTCCTA
>CAMDNO010000164.1 GCA_945902955.1 Porphyromonas cangingivalis | reverse complement strand
CTTTGGGGCTCCAATAATTACGTTGCTGCACTTGCCACACAATGCAATTTGTATCGACGCTACTCGGGCGATTCTACTTTTATTGGTATGGAAACTGCGCTTGTCGATTGGCTCTTTGGTTGCAATCCGTGGGGCGTGAGTATGGTGGTAGATTTGCCGCATAGTGGACGAACGCCCCAAAATTTACATTCGCCATTAACCTCCGAAAAAGGAATTTTACAAAAAGGTGGTTTGGTGATGGGACCCGTTCGAAGCTCTGTATTCAATCGCTTGTCTCAAAAAAAAGCAGATAGCAAAAAGGATAAGCTGGCCCGATTTCAATCGAAATGGGCTGTGTATCACGATGATTTTAACGACTTTATTACCAATGAACCAAGTTTGGATGGAACTGCTTCGTTGGTTTATTTGCTTGGAGCTAAACAGTTTGAAGAGAATAAACAATCGGAAAAAAATACGATTGTGCAAGGTGGAATTGTGCGAACCGACAGTACCAAAAAACAAATTAGCCTCGTATTTACCGGCAATGAATATGCCGATGGAGCAAAGAAAATAAGAAAGGCGCTTCGCAAAAACAAAGTGAAGGCTTCATTCTTTTTTACAGGTGATTTTTTGCGCAAACGTAAATTCAAATCGTTTGTAAAAGACATCAAAAAAGATGGGCATTACATTGGCGCACATTCCGACCAATATCTACAATACTGTTCCTTCGAAAATCGCTCTGCATTGTTGGTTGATAGAGCGTTGTTTGTAAGAGATTTAAAGGAAAACTTTATCGAATTATCAAAATTCGATATTAAAAAATCGGATGCAAAGCTTTTTGTTCCGCCTTTTGAATTGTACAACGATAGTATAAGTAAATGGTGCAAAGAAGTTGGGCTCACTTTGCTTAACTTTACGCCAAACACGCACTGCAATGCCGATAATACATTTCCAGAAATGCGTGAAAAATATTTTTCCACTGCCGAAATCTATTCCAATATTATGAAAGTTGAAAGCAAAGAAACTTTAAACGGGAATATTTTGTTATTCCATCTGGGCGCCGACCCGCGTAGAAGCGATAAGTTTTACACTCGACTGAATAGTCTGATAGCTGAATTGAAAAGTAAAGGCTATGAATTTACAGATTTGCGATCTGCTATTTCGGACGAGAAAAATTAATTTGAGTTATTTTTTTTAATTTATGACTACATTACTTTCCAGAGTATTTTCGAGCTCGCGAAGCGCTTTACCCAAAGCGGGAAAAACTATTTGGTGGCTACTTAAAATTATTCTCCCAATCAGTTTTTTTGTTAGCTTAATGAATTATTTGGGCGTAATAGCATGGATTGCAACATACCTTTCACCTATTTTTTCGGTAGTGGGTTTGCCTGGCGAATCAGCTATTGTGTTTATATCCAGCTTGTTTCTATCGCTTTATGCGCCTATAGCCATTATGGCTACGCTCGCATTGGATTTGCGCGAAGTAACCATTTTGGCGCTTATGTGCCTTATCTCGCACAATATGTTTGTCGAAACTGCTGTTCAGAAAAAAACAGGTTCGTCGGCTATCATTATGTTTTCGCTACGCCTTTTTACTTCCTTTTTTGCCGCTTTTGTTTTAAATAAATTATTACCCGAACAGATTGGTGTAAATAATATTTCGGCCGAATCGATTGTTTTTGATAGTTTTGGGGCCATGCTTTGGGCGTGGATAAAAGGTTCGGGCTGGTTAATTCTGAAAATTACACTTATTGTAAGTGGGTTATTAATGTTACAAAATATTCTTAAGGAGTTTAAAATCATTGATTTAATAGCTAAGCCTTTTGCCCCGGTAATGAAAATAATGGGACTTTCGCCCGATACTTCTTTTCTTTGGTTTATAGGGCAAATAGTAGGGCTTACGTATGGCTCCGTAGTTATGATAGAAGAGGTGCAGCGCGGCGATATTCAACCTGCCGATGCGGATTTGTTGAATTACCATATTGCTATTAATCATTCTCTTTTGGAAGATACATTGCTTTTTGTGGCAATTGGTGTACCGGCAGTTTGGATTACCTTCCCACGAATTGTTTTGGCAATTTCTGCTGTTTGGACAGTGCGTTTGGTTAGAAAAATGATAAAAAGTAGTTGAAAATTACTTTTTTTTCAAATTTAACCTTCTTATGTCGTTAATCTATAAACAATTCGCTATTTTTGCACAAACACACAAAAATTGAATTTTAAATGTCGAAAAAAATGTCGAACACAAAAAAGATGCTGATTGAGGTTGCTCGTCAACTTTTTGCGCAACATGGTAAAAAAGATGTTACTATGAACGATATTGCAGAGGCATCAAAAAAGGGTAGGCGTACATTGTATACGTATTTTAATAACAAGGAAGAGATTTATAAGGCTGTTATCGACAGAGAGTTACAGTCTGTGCTCGAAAGGCTCAATACCGTTTCGATGGACGAAAAAGCGCCCGACATTAAACTTACGAATCATATTATTACCCATTTGGATGCTATAAAAGATGTAGTAACGCGCAATGGTTCCCTCAGAGCCGACTTTTTTCACGATATTTACGAAGTAGAGCGTTCACGTAGAAAAATTGACATAAAGGAAATTGCTTTAATTAAAAAGATTCTTGCCGAAGGTGTGAAACGCAAAATATTTAAGCGAATGGATTTGGATTTATCGTCGATGATACTATTTTATGCCATTAAAGGGCTGGAAGTGCCTTATATACGACAAAATATAAGTGAAAATTTTGAGAAAAATAAAAATAGCATAGTAGAATTTGTATTTCAAGGCATTAAGCTACCAAAGAATTAAGTATAAAAAAAAACGGACTTAGAATAGTTACTAAGTCCGTTTTTTTATTTTATCTTTTTCAGCACCTGAGCCGTACGAGCAGGTATATATAATTTAAGCCACTCTTTGCCCGAATCATGCTTAGGTTCTATGGTGGTAATATGCTCAATATTATCGTCGGCTAAACCAAACCCTCCAAAATCGGGATTATCCGAATTAAGTATCACTTTGTAAGTGCCTTTTGGCAGCAAAATACCGTAATCTTCGAAGGATGTTGAACCATTAAAATTGTACACAAATACAAAATTTCCACGACGATATGCCATTACCTGATCGCTATCATTGTCCCAAACTTGCTCAACAGCAATTTTGTTAAATTCTGGTACAGAACGAATAAGCGCTATCATGGCTCGATCGAATTGTCCTAACGAATTATAGTAAAAACCTTTATTATCAACAAGATCCCACTGTCGGCGAGCGTATTTGTGCGACCAACCATTTCCTTGACGCGGAAAATCAATCCATTCCGGATGGCCAAATTCATTTCCCATAAAATTCAGATAACCGCCATTTATGGTTGTTGCTGTTACTAATCGTATCATTTTATGCAAAGCCACGCCGCGGTCTACCAATAAGGTGCCATCGCCTTTTTGCATGTGCCAATACATATCGGCATCTATTAATCTGAAAATGATTGTTTTGTCGCCTACAAGTGCTTGGTCGTGGCTTTCGGCATAGCTTATTGTACGTTCGTCGGCACGTCGATTGGTCAATTCCCACAAAATGTGTCCGGGTTTCCAGTCTTCATCTTTTATTTCTTTGATGTATTTTATCCAAAAATCGGGAATTCCCATTGCTAAACGGTAGTCGAATCCCAATCCACCATCTTCTACTTTTGAGGCAATTCCGGGCATTCCGCTCATTTCCTCAGCTACAGTAATGGCATTCGGATTTATTTCGTGTATCAATTGATTTGCCAAAGTCAAGTAGCAAATAGCATCGCCATCTTGGTTCAAATTGTAATACGAGTCATAGCCATTAAAGTCCTCGCCCAGCCCATGACTGCGATAGAGCATAGAAGTTACGCCATCGAAACGGAACCCATCGAAATTGTATTCCTCGAGCCAAAATTTACAATTTGAAAGTAAAAAGTGAATAACAGCAGGTTTTGCATAATCGAAACAAAGTGAATCCCAAGCTGGATGCTCACGCCTCGAACCTCCGTGAAAATACTGGTAGGGAGTGCCATCGAGCCTGCCCAAACCTTCCGACTCGTTTTTTACGGCATGCGAATGCACAATGTCCATTATTACTGCAATATTGTTGGCGTGGGCTTCGTCAATGAGTTTTTTCAACTCTTCAGGAGTGCCAAAACGCGAAGAGGCAGCAAAAAAATTAGAAACATGATAGCCAAAAGAACCGTAATAAGGATGTTCCTGGATGGCCATTATCTGAATACAATTGTAGCCTGCTTTAATAATACGAGGCAAAATATTCAAACGAAACTCGTCGTAGGTAGATACTTTTTCTTCGGAGCCCGACATGCCGATATGGCATTCGTAAATCAAAAGTGGATCTTTTGTTGGCACAAACTTTTTGACTTTAAACTGATATGAATTAATTGGATTCCATACTTGTGCACTGAAAATTTTTGTTTGGTCGTCCTGCACAACGCGTCGTACCCATGCCGGAATGCGCTCTCCCGAGCCACCTTCCCATTCGACGAGCATTTTGTACAATTGCAAATGCGCCACAGCATATTCGGGCAATTTAATTTCCCAAACGCCATTAGGCAATTTTTTTAGTTGATATTCGGGCAGTCGTTGCCAGTTATTGAAGTCGCCAATTAGAAAAATTGCGCTTGCATTGGGCGCCCATTCCCTAAACACCCAGCCCTCGCTCAAATGATGTAACCCAAAATAAAGATAACCTGTTGCAAAATTCGATAAAGATTTATTATCGCCAATAAGCTTTTTTTCTACTTCTTTAAAGTAGTCGTATCTTCCGGTAATAGCACCTGCAAAGGGTTCTAAGTAGGGATCGGATTTAATCAAAGGGAGTACACTCATAAGTTCGACAAGGATTTAATTAGGGGTAGTAATTTTTTTTCAAATATAAAGTATTAATATAAAACAAATAAAAATGAAGATCTCGAAAAACAAAAAAAAAGCCTTAATATATTGGATTTCTTTTCTGATGTACAAAGATAATAAAAGTATGCAATTATTACTATAAACTATTCGGAAAATTGAATATACAGCTAATAATTAACGGTTATCTATGAGTGTGTACTTACTTTTTGTTTGAAGATTTTGTTTTTTGGTGCTGATTTATAAAAATAAACAGACCACCTTTTTTTTTTAAAGATGGCCTGATAGTTTTAAACAGAAACAGATAAATTGAGATTTGCTTTACGCTAAAGTAAAGCACAAAGAAACTACATAAGTTTGACAACTTATGACAGTGATAATTTATTTTGAAAGTTTTTTATGAGATTTTGAATGTATTGAAAAAACTCGGGCGAATCGACGATTTCGATATCGTCGAGTAAGCCCATGACGAAGCGACCTACGCCATCGTAGGAGCATACGTTGGTTTCGAGTATCCATTCATTATCTGATAGCTTGCTGAGATATTTCGAAGCAAGCGGAAATTCTTCCTGAATGAGGTTTGCGGAACGTAAACCGAGTTTGAGTTTAATGGGTTTTATATCACAGCTATTCATACGGAATATATCTATGCAACCGGATTGGTGACTGACTTCGTGCTGCCATGATTCGGGTAATACTTCGACTGAGCCAATACGAGAAACTTTGAAAAGTTTATTCGTATTTTCTTCGGGGCAGTAACACCAAACTTGTACATAGTTTGTGGTGAATGCATAGGCTTCGACAAAGCGGTCGCGTATATCGTTGCCGTGTGCGGAAGAATAATTGCGAAGTATAACTGAGCGTTTATTCTCAATTGCTTCTGCTAACTGTTGTACATTCCGACCATTTTTGCCACTTACAATTGTTTCGGCAAGTATGTTGTAGTTGTAAACTGTATAGAGTTTCTTTTTTAGGTTTTGTTTGAGTAGGTTGTTTTCGTCGATATTCTCAATCGCAGATTTGAGAATAAAGGCTTCTTCTTCTGAAAAGTGAATTAATTCACTTATATCTTTGAAATAAGGCGAAGATTTATCGAGCTTTATGAAATTGTCAGTTTTCTTAATCACAAAACCAGCCGCGCGAAAGGTATCGATATAACGATACACAGAGCGTTGCGAAATAGCAAGCTTTGCGGCTATTTCGTCAACGGTTAATGAATTATTTGCTGTAAGCATTTTCATTACACGAAGTAAGCGTTCGAGTTTTGGTTGATCCATAGTATATTTTATTAAAGTAAATTTCAGTAAAAGTTTTTTACTAAAAAGTGATAGTATTAATGTGATTATTCCAATATGTCAATCACACACCCCACATCTACATGCCGAAACAAGTCATCCATTTCTGGGTTAGTAATTGCAATACAGCCACCAGTCCAATCTATAAAACGGTGAAATTTACCCCAATAGCCTAAACCGTTCATCATGCCATGAATCATAATATGACCACCTGCTGATTTACCTCTTTGGGCTGCATATTTATTGTCGGCTGCATTTGGATAGGATATTCCAAAACTTTTGTGTGCAATACTCTGACTATTTTTGCTGACAATATGGTACTCGCCTTCGGGAGTTTTACCATCACCTTTGAAATGCTTTTTACCTTTTGGACTAAAACCCAAGGATATGGTATAAGTCATTAGTTTTTTACCTTCCGAATACACATGCATCTTCCACTTGCTAAAAATAAGGATTATACTAATACATACATATAACTTTAGAAGAACTATCCTACAATAATTTAAAATTCTAACAACCACTTTTCTGTTGTCTTACATAAAAAATCAAATTACCACTTTAAACGTTTGACTATGAGTCTTTACTAAATAAACATTTGATTTGAGTGAAGGAATAACAACCATTTCACCTTTAGATTTCATCGATTGAATCTGAATTCCTTCAATGCTATATATTATGATAGTTTCACCATTCGTAGTACCTTCAATTATAATACTACTTCCAAAACTATATACTTTAGGATGCATTAAATTAAAGTCTTTGCTTACTGTAACATTTCCACTTAACTTTGATACTCCACCACCTTGAGTTCCAAACCATTTATTTCCTTGAATATCGATAGCAATGGAACTTACATTTCTAAAAGCTAATCCATTAACTTCGGAGTAAGTAATCCAGTTTACGCCATCAAACTTAGTTACACCATTCATGGTTGCGAACCACATATTTCCTTGTGTGTCAGTAGAAATATGATTGACAGTATTAGATGCTAATCCATCGGCCGTAGTATAAGTAATCCAGTTTGTTCCATCGAATTTTGAAATACCACCTTGAGTTCCAAACCATTTATTTCCTTGTAAATCGATTGCGATTGTATTAACTTCGTTATTTACCAATCCATCCGCTGTAATATATGTAGTCCAGTTTGTTCCATCGAATTTTGAAATACCACCTTGAGTTCCAAACCACTTATTTCCTTGACTATCTATTGTAATAACAGAAACTGCATTGTTTGCTAAACCATTAGAAACGTTATAAGTTATCCAGTTTATTCCATCATATTTTGAGACACCACTACCCCAAGTTCCAATCCACTTGTTATCTTGTAAATCTATGGCTATAGATTTCACATAATTATTTGCTAAACCGTCAGAAGTTGTATAATTTGTTCTGAAATTGTCATGAAACTTACATAAACCATTATAAGTGCCTACCCAAGTATTCCCAACTTTATCTGTGGCTATAGAATATGTTCTATTATCTGCAAACCCAGTATTATAAGTTGTCCAATTATTGCCATCAAACATTGATACCCCACCATAAGTGCCAAACCACTTATTTCCATGTACATCAATAGAAACTGAATTAACCATATTGTCGACTAACCCATTTGTAGTATAATTTACCCAATAGTAAGATGCTTGAAACATTAAAACACCATTTAGAGTTCCAAACCATTTATTCCCCTGTGTGTCAATTGCGATACAATAAACATAATTATAAGATTTACCATTAAAGGTAGAGTAGGATGACCATGTAAAATTATCGAATTTTGAAAAACCACCGCCAGCTGTTCCAATCCATTTATTGTCTTCTGCATCTATGCTAATTGATTGAACGGAATTATTTGGTAACCCATTATCAACAGTATATGTAGTCCAATTTATACCATCAAACATAGAAACACCACTCTCAGTTCCAAACCATTTATTTCCTTTTGAATCGAAAGCTATTGAATTAACATTATTACTAACTAATCCGTCAGTTTCAGAGTAGGTAGTCCAATTTATACCATCAAAAACGGAAACACCACCGCCATAAGTACTGAACCATATATTACCGTGTGAATCTAAGTTAATAGAACTAACAGCATTATATGCTAATCCATCGGCTGTAGTATATGTAGTCCAATTAATCCCATCAAATTTAGAAACACCACCCCAAGTACCAAACCATTTATTGCCGATAGCATCAATAACGATTGAATTTACATTGTTAGATACTAATCCATTACTTGTATTATAATTAGTCCAGTTTGTTCCGTCAAACTTTGACACACCACCCCCAGTTCCAAACCATCTATTACCTTGGCTATCGATAGCAATCGACTTAATAGAATTATCAACTAAACCATTTGCAGTAGTGTAGGTAGTCCAGTTAGAACCATCATGTTTTGAAACTCCTTTATCCGTTCCAAACCACTTATTCCCCTGATTATCAATTGCCACAGTCTTAACAAAAGTACCTAGTATTGTACTTGAAGTGTTTGTTGAATTATAATTGGTGAATTGTTGACTAAAAGTATTACTAAATATTGAAATCAAAAATGTTGTAATTAATAGTTTTTTCATTTATCTGTTTTTTTAATTATACTATTCACCCAGCACCGCTTTTTGCAACAGCATTTGACTATTGCCATAAAAAGGAACATCTGTTTTGCCAAGAATGCTTGTTGGCAAAGTGGATAGTTCGGCAAGGTTGTCCATTGGTACAAGGATTGTTTTTGCTCCGTTTTCGGATAAGAGTGTAACTTTGTCGGCAAAGTTTAACGCTCTTTCTATTGCTCCACCGATTGAGATATTTCCTAAAACAGCTAATCCGCCTTTGAGATTCTTTTTGTAAATGGCTGAAATAATGGCTACATAAACTGCACTACCAATACCGCCACTTATTACCGCTCCCATTATGTTGCTGACTTGTATGTTTAAGTCGTAGCCGGTTAATGAATGTTGTTCGTTGAGTATGCTCTTTTCGTTTGCTCTCAGGTAGTTGTATGTGTTTTTGATATTTTCTCTGACTTCCTGTGAGTTAGTGCCGGTTACGTTTATTTTGCCGTTTCCTTTTAATGCTACTACTTCAATTTTAATCAGTGAGTTGCTTGAACCATCGCTTGTAGCTGTATAGCAAACGCCTGGTGAAAGTGGATTGGCTTCAATCAATGACGAGCCTTTTTCTTCGGGTAATCCCACAAAGATTTCTTCCTGCGTTTCCTTATCAATATATGAGAAGTTTGTATCCCAAAATTCCATACCACCAATGCGTTTAAGCTGTTCTTTTACACGTCGGCGCATCTCCATAGCAATGATTAAATACTCCTGAATATCGGCTTTGGTATAGTTGCCATCGGGGTGCATGAGTTTAATAAAACC
>CAMDNO010000163.1 GCA_945902955.1 Porphyromonas cangingivalis | reverse complement strand
ACAGATTTTGCAGAAAAAGAACTCTCTGACGCAAAATAAATAATTTAGTAAAGTAATGCTGGTCAAAGACATTATAAAAATATTCGAAGATTTTGCACCTTTAAGTTTGCAGGAAAATTATGATAATTCCGGTTTACTTGTAGGTAATGTAAATCTGTCTTTAAAAGGCATTCTTCTAACAATTGACATAACTGAAGATGTTGTAAATGAGGCGATTGAAAATAATTGCAATCTAATCATATCGCATCATCCGCTTATTTTTAAAGCTATTAAACGTTTAACATTCGAAAATGAAACGCAGCGTTGTATTATCAAGTTGATTAAAAATGATATTGCAGTTTATGCTGCTCATACCAATTTCGATAATGTAATTGAAGGTGTAAATGCTAAAATTGCAGATAAACTGGGACTTGTAAACAGACAAGTATTATTGCCTATGGCAAACCAACTTCTTAAATTGGCTGTATATGTTCCAAAGCTACATGCTGTAAGTGTACGTGAAGCAATTTTTGCTGCAGGTGCAGGTAACATTGGAAATTACGATTCGTGTAGTTTTACTACCGAAGGTTATGGTACTTTTAAAGCCAATGAATTTGCAAAACCATTTGTTGGCGAGGCCAATAACCTTCATACAGAACCTGAAATTAAATTAGAAATTATTTTACCCGAATATGCAAAATCGAGGGTAATTCATGCACTTTTACAATCGCATCCTTACGAAGAGCCCGCTTTTGATCTCATACCATTACAAAATACAAGTAATAGACTGGGAGCAGGGCTTGTAGGAGATTTAGAAGTAGCTATCGACGAGATTAATTTTTTAAATATTTTGAAAGAATTATTTAACTGTAATCAAATTAGGCATACAAATATTATTGGTAAAAAAATTAAACGAGTAGCACTTTGCGGAGGATCAGGAAGTTTTCTTTTAAATAATGCAATTTTAAGTGGTGCTGATATTTTCATTTCAGGCGATTTTAAGTATCACGAGTTTTTCGATGCCGAAAACAGAATTTTGATAGCCGATTTAGGACATTTTGAGACCGAACAGTACACAAAACACATTTTTTATGAGTTAATTACAAAAAAAATGCCTACATTTGCAGTCCGAATTTCAGAAACTAAAACAAATCCCATAAACTATTTGTAATCAATATGGCTACAGAAATCAAAACAGAAAAAGAAATTACCGTTGAAGAGAAATTGTTCGCATTATACGATCTTCAAAGAGTGGTTTCGAAAATTGATGAAATAAAAATTTTACGTGGCGAACTTCCACTTGAAGTACAAGATTTAGAAGACGAGATTATTGGTCTTACAACTCGCTTAGAGCATTTCGATGCAGAAATCAAAGATATTCAGGCTAATATTGCAAGCAAAAAAATTGAAATCGAAGAGTCTCGTGTAAAAATTGATCGATACAAAGAACAACAAGAAAACGTTAGAAATAATCGAGAATTTGACAATTTATCAAAAGAGATTGAATACCAGACACTTGAGATTGAATTGAGCGAAAAACGTATTCGTGAATTTACTGCCTCTAAAGAAGCTAAAAGCGCTGAGCAAAAAATTACAACTGATAGATTATCGGAACGTAAACTTGACTTACAGCAGAAAAAAGGTGAATTAAATGAAATTGTAGCTGAAACTAAACAAGAAGAGGAAAGACTACGTGAACATGCTAAAGACATTGAATTATTAATTGAACCACGCTTGTTAACTGCCTTCAAACGTATTCGCAAAAATGCACGCAATGGTTTAGCTGTAGTATACGTACAACGCGATTCGTGTGGTGGTTGTTTCAACAAAATTCCGGCACAGCGTCAATTAGATATTCGTTTGCGCAAAAAAATTATAGTATGCGAATACTGTGGTCGTATTTTAGTTGACCAGGAACTGGCAGGAGTGAACCTTCCTGTTGCGGAATAATCTTTGTAGATATAGAATTTTAAAAAAGAGCTCGATTAATTTCGAGCTCTTTTTTTGTGCTTATAAGTCTCATATTTGGCCTCTTATCAATGCCGTAAATAAGATTAAGATACAAATATATCAAAATTAATCAATTCTCATAAGGTGTTTTTTATATTAAATGACTGGTATACATTTGTTTATATTCAATTTCAAACACTTATCTTTCTTTCATTCTGTACAAATGTTGATAATTCATTAAAAATTGAATAGTTATAGTCTATTTTACATATATACAAAGACTGGAATGTAGTTTGTATACATGTGCAACAAATCCAAATGTTTTTAAGAGCACATCGTACATTACAAATGTATAATATTAGTAATGTACACAGATAAAATACAAATATATATACTAATTAAGATAAACTTTAATATACAAATGTATATTCACGCAATACAGTTGTTGAATTGAAAATACTTTCAATTGATATCAAAGAGTTAAGTAGAAATGTGAAAATAGAATAGTATCTTAAATAATATAGTATAAAATTTGAATTTAAAGTATCATCTGTCAATTACTTAGTTATTATTTTTAAAGTTATTATTTAAAATTTTATCTGATTTTATCTAAGTATAGTAGCAGATATAATAATATTTATATAAAATGCTATTTATCAAACTATTTATAGTAAATAATGTAACTCATTACTTTAAGTAAATGATTACTTCAATTATTGCTTTAAGTATATCTATACTTGTATTTTATGTCAATAATTGTATTTTTGTGAATTGCCTTTCTTGTTACAAATGTAATTATACATTTATATATGAAAAATCAAATTGTATATTTGTATATGTAAATAAATAGAATTATATTTGTATTTTATTTTTACATTTATATATTATCAAGATAGTACAATAACAATGGACGAAAAATCAAAAATTGAAATATTGATGCGTGAATTCAATTTAAACTCCGCACAATTTGCCGAAGAGGTTGGAATTAAAAACTCCACCCTATCGCATATTCTAAATGATAGAAACAAACCAAGTCTTGATGTGCTTAAAAGAATACTGGGACGGTTTCAACAAATCAGCCCAGAATGGCTTATTATGGACAATGGATCAATGTTTCGCCCTATATTAAATTCTCAGCAGCCTACATTATTCGATTCCATCAACTTAAATGATAATAAATCAGATATTTACATAGATAAAAAGCAGATAAATAATGAATCTAAAATTCAAGCAATTGAAACGATTCAAGAGAAATCTCCATCATTTGTTGAAAATTCGAATACAGGGAGTGAAAACAATGAAAAAATCTTTGAAAAAATTTATGTTCCTCAAATTGAATATAAATTTAAAAATATCTCACGCATAATTATTTATTACGACGATAATACTTTCGAGGAATTTGGCTCCAAAATATCTACCAACTAATTTCAATTTGTCTATTCAACTATAATTTTGTACTTTTGCAATACAAAAATTCATTAATAATAGCGGTAACATACGTTTTGTATGTTGTTGATTTATAGATAGTAATAGATGATTAAAAAAATGTTAGATTTGATTGTTAGGGAAAATAAACAACTTAACAATCAGTATTTTCTCCTAATTTTGGGTTCATCAGATGAGTTACCCGAAATGTATCCTGGTCAGTTTGTTGAAGTGCGAGTTGACAACTCCCCCGAAACCTTTCTTCGTAGGCCAATTTCAATAAATTTTGTCGATTATCAAAAAAATGAATTATGGTTACTAATTCAAATAATTGGCGAAGGTACCCGTAAGCTTTCTACCTGCAAGCAAGGCGATTTGCTTAACTTGTTACTACCTCTTGGCAATTCTTATACCATACCAACTAATACGAATTCTAAGCTCCTTTTAGTTGGCGGAGGTGTTGGTATTGCTCCCCTTCTATATCTTGGCTCAAAACTCAAAGAAAATGGTATAATTTGCGATTTTCTTTTAGGTGGACGTTCAAAGTATAATTTATTACAATTAGAAGAGTTTTCAAATTTCGGAAACGTTTTTACTACTACCGAAGATGGTACTTTTGGAGAAAAAGGTTTTGTTACCAATCATTCTATACTGACAAATAAAAAGTATGATTTAATTTATAGCTGTGGCCCAACTCCGATGATGAAAGCTGTGGCGGCTTATGCAAAATCGAAAAATACTGAATGTGAAGTTTCGCTCGAAAATACAATGGCTTGTGGATTTGGTGCGTGCTTATGTTGTGTAACCGATAGTGTTGATGGTCATGTTTGTGTGTGTACCGAAGGTCCTGTTTTTAATACATCAAAATTGAAATGGTAGATTTGAAAGTAAAATTAGGCCAGATAGAGCTTAAAAATCCCGTTATGACTGCATCGGGTACATTTGGGTATGGAACAGAATACCAAGACTTTATTGACCTATCGCGAATTGGCGGAATTGTTGTTAAGGGGACTACACTTCGCAGCAGACAGGGAAATGCCTATCCACGTATGGCTGAAACGCCATTAGGAATGTTAAATGCTGTGGGACTGCAAAATAAAGGTGTTGATTATTTTATAAATAGCATTTATCCAACTATAAAAGACTTCGATACTGCTATCTTTGTGAATGTATCTGGAAGCACAATAGATGACTATATTATTACAGCTGAAATGCTCAATGATCTTGATAAAATTCCAGGAATTGAATTGAACATTTCGTGTCCCAATGTGAAAGAAGGTGGAATGGCTTTTGGAACAAGTTGCCTGTCTGCATCTCAAGTAGTTAGAGAGGTTCGAAAAGTGTATAAAAAAGAAATTATGGTAAAACTTTCGCCAAATGTAACAGATATTGCAGAAATTGCATTAGCTGTTGAGGCAGAAGGAGCTGATTCTATATCACTTATCAACACATTACTCGGAATGGCTATTAATGCTGAAAAAAGAATTCCAGTTTTATCAACTATTACCGGTGGTCTCTCAGGACCTGCTGTGAAGCCAGTGGCATTGCGGATGGTTTGGCAGGTAGCAAATGCTGTAAAAGTACCTGTAATTGGCATGGGGGGGATTATGAATGCAACAGATGCTATTGAATTTTTATTAGCAGGTGCATCTGCTATTCAAATAGGGACAGCAAATTTTATCGACCCTACTGTTTCGATAAAAGTTCTCGATGGTATTGAAGATTATCTAAAACGACATAATTTTAGTTCAGTAAACGACATTATTGGTGCTTTGGAAGTTTAGTTGAAATCAAATATTCACAAAAAATTTACTGACTAAAAAAACTTATGATAAAAAAAAACTTAGTTTTCACTATACTTCTTTTATTACTGACTTTATCAATCATTGCGCAAAATAAAAGTCAGGCTTATATTAATTACATCGACAATTACGCTCAACTTGCTGTTGTTCAACAAAAAGAGTATGGCATTCCTGCAAGTATTACGCTTGCTCAAGGCTTATTGGAGTCGGGTGCTGGACAAAGTGTTTTTGTACGAAATTCTAATAATCATTTTGGTATAAAATGCCACGATTGGACTGGAGAAAAAGTGTATCATGATGATGATGCGCGTGGTGAATGCTTTAGAAAGTATAATAATGTAATTGATTCGTATCGCGACCATTCCCTATTTCTTAAAAATAAAAGTCGATATTCTTTTTTATTTGAATATAGCCCGACAGATTATGAAAAATGGGCTCATGGATTGAAAAAGGCTGGATATGCTACTGATCCATCTTACGCCTACAAGTTAATTTCAATTATTGAGAATTACGAATTGCATAAATTCGATTTGCAAAAGGAAACTAAAAGTTGGGCAAGTGTAAATAATAATAAGCAAAAAGATTCAAATCATTATAGAGCAATAGGTAGTATTTCAGCTGAAGGAAGTCATATAATTTATAAAAATAATCGCGTTCGTTTTGTCGTTTCAGAGCAGGGTGATACGTATGGAAGCATTGCAGATGAGCTTGGAATTCGAGAAAAAAAGATACTTGAATATAATGAAGTTGACAAACAATCAGTACTTTTGCCTGGGACACAAATTTACATTCAGCGCAAAAAAACAAAGTCAGCTAAAGGCTATGATACACATGTAATTAAGAGAGGCGAAACCATGTATACCATTTCACAAAATTATGCCATTCGCATTCAGAAACTTTACGATAAAAATGGTATGAATTATACTGAAGTTGCTCGTGTAGGAAGAGTTTTAAAACTTCGATAATGAGAAAAAGAAATACCGAGTCACTTAAAGAAATTATTGGTCAAGTATTAAAAAATAATCATTTAGATAAAAAATTAAATGATAAACATTTGATAGATGCTTGGCCAAAAATTCTTGGTGAAAATATCAAACAATATACATCTGAATTAATAATAAAAAACAGAGTTTTATATGTTACTTTATCATCTTCGGTTCTGCGACACGATTTATTTTTAAGTAGAGAAGAGATAAAAAATTCGCTTAATCGTGAAGTAGGAGTAGAGGTTATAAAAGAAATTATATTTAGATAGTGATGTTTTCTAAGTCAAAATCCGCAAAAACATGGATTACAGATATCTTCTGAAAAACAATTTATCTCGCAAGCTGATTGATGATATTGCATTGACTGTTTACGATAATGTGGCAAATTTTCAGATAGTTTTCGATTTAATTTTTGATGAAGATGAAAAGGTTTCTTGGAGAGCTGCTTGGGCTTGCGAAAAAATGATTCAGAAGTTTCCAAACCTTATAGATGATACAAAAAAGCAACAAATAACGAATCTTACCTTAACAACTAAACACGAAGGGGTTCGTCGACTTTCATTATCTATTCTTATATCTCTTCCGGTTACCTTAAATGTTGATTTAATTAATAGCTGTTTTGACTGGTTGGCATCAGAAAAGCAACCAATTGCTATTCAATCACTTTCACTAAAATCTTTGGTTCGTTTTTGTAAAATAGAACCTGATTTAAAACCTGAGTTAATTGCTTATTTAGAAAATTATGACTCACATTTACTTTCCCCAGGAATGATCTCAAGTCGTAGAAATGCACTTAAAGAATTGAACAGAAACCTGTTACATAAACCTGTTTAAAAGTAAAGGTCTAAAATTGCACACTTTAGGAATAAAAGTGTTACTTTTGTAGGCAATTTTGAAAAAAGTCGATCAGACTTCAATCCAAATTCTTAAGTTTAATAAAAAAAAACAATTATGTCATTAAAGAAAAACATTCTGGCATTACGTCAACGAAAAGCCATTGTTGAGATGGGGGGTGGCGACAAAGCTATGCAGAAGCAAGCTGCCATGGGAAAACTTACAGCCCGTGAACGTATCCTTACACTTTTAGATCCTAATTCGTTTCACGAGTACGACCTTTTTGTAGAACACGAAGAACGTAACTTTGGTATGGACGACAAAGTACTTGCCGGCGATGGAGTAATTACGGGTACAGGTACAATTAAAGGTGCACCTATTTGTATTTATGCTCAGGACTTTACCGTGATGGGTGGTTCGTTGGGATTGAAACATGCACGTAAAATAACCAAAATTATGGACCATGCGCTTAAAATGAAAGTTCCATGTATTGGTATCAATGATTCGGGTGGTGCACGTATTCAAGAAGGTATTGGTGCATTAGCTGGTTATGGCGAAATTTTCTATCGAAACACCTTGTCTTCAGGAGTTATACCACAAATTTCAGTTATTTTAGGACCTTGTGCTGGCGGTGCTGTTTATTCTCCAGCTTTAACTGATTTTGTTTTTGTTGTTGAAAATATTTCGAAAATGTTTATCACCGGTCCTAATGTTATCGAAACTGTATTGGGCGAAAAAATTTCGCAGGAAGATCTTGGTGGTGCTCGTGTACATGCCGAAATTACAGGAAATGCACATTTTTATGCATTAAGTGAGTTGGAATGTTTGGAACAGATTAAAGAACTTGTATCGTTGATACCTCACAGTAATTTACAAAAAGCAGCTAAAGTAGAGGCTAAAAAACCAACTTTCAAAAAAAATATTGAAAATATTATTCCTGCTGATCCAAAACAACCCTATGATGTTCGCGACATAATCTATGCTCTTGCGGATGAATCAAAATTTCTTGAGGTACAAGAACTTTGGGCACCTAATATTGTAATCGGTTTTGGTCGTTTAGGTGGTGAATCTGTTGGTTTTGTTGCAAATCAGCCTATGTATTTGGCTGGTGTGCTCGATTGCGATGCTTCAGATAAAGCGGCTCGTTTTATTCGCTTTTGCGATGCTTTTAACATTCCAATAGTTACTTTAGAAGACATGCCTGGCTATTTACCTGGAGTTGACCAAGAACATGCAGGCGTAATTCGTCATGGTGCAAAAATGCTTTATGCATATTCAGAAGCTACCGTTCCAAAAGTAACAGTGATTTTGCGAAAAGCTTATGGTGGTGGTTATATAGCTATGAATTCGCGCCATTTAGGTGCAGATTTTATGTTTGCTTGGCCAGGAGCTGAAATTGCTGTAATGGGACCAGAGGGAGCTGCGAATATTATTTTCCGCAAAGAAATAATGGAAGCGGAAGATGAAGATGCAATGCGTCAACAAAAAGTAAAAGAGTACATTGAAAAATTTGCAAATCCTTATGTAGCAGCTGCTAAGGGATATATTGATGCCGTAATTGAGCCACTTGAAACAAGAGGATTATTATTACATGCATTGGAAGTATCGAAAAACAAAGATGATCATCGTCCGTATAAAAAACACGGAGTTCCACCTTTCTGATTCAGGTTAAATGACTTAAAATTAGTCAGTTAATTTGTTTATAAACATTTAAATAATATCAAAAATGAAAGGAAAAACAATAGATAATCCTGAATTAGTTGAATTTGCTGTAACTGCTCGTAAATATAAAACGCAACTTACAAGAAAATTTAAAAATCGAAAAGTTTGGATAGAACCCAATGCATACGAAGTACAATCGTTTATTCCAGGAACAATTATTCATATTTCAGTAAAAGAAGGTGAAATTGTAAAGGAAGGTGAACCGCTTTTAATTCTTGAAGCTATGAAAATGCAAAACAGAATTGAAATGCCATTTACAGCCAAAATAAAAAAAATAAATGTAAATGTTGGAGATCGAATTCCTAAGGAAACTTTGATGATTGTTTTAGAGGAAGTAGAATAATATAGCAACAGTATTTTTAAGCGCTGATTAATAAAAATAATCAGCGCTTACTTTTTTAATAAATCTAAATCAATATTTCCTATAATTTATATTATGTCAAATTGATATTTCAGAAATTATCTGAACCCTATTCATATAACTAATTTAATGAGATTATTTATAAGATTGAAATACAGCATCTTAATATAATTTATGAAAATAAAAATGGCTACAAACTTCTGTTTTTGTAGCCTTTTTTATTTTAAATATCAATTTAAATCACATCAAATAATCCAACAATTTCTAAACGAAAATCAAACATGCGTTTAATATCTTCTGGTGTGTCAACATTTCCATTGAATTGTTGTAAATAAGTAGTGTATGCAATTTTTATCTGATTGAAATTTGGATGATTTGCCAACTTTTTAAATACCTCCCCCGATAACATATTTGGTTCCTTACCTAAACTTAATGCTGTTAAAGCTTCAACAATTAGTTCCGCTTTGTCTTTAATTTCTTTTTCAGTCATAATTTACTAATAATT
>CAMDNO010000162.1 GCA_945902955.1 Porphyromonas cangingivalis | reverse complement strand
GAGTTAGTTTCGTCTCTTAATAAATACAACTATAAATTATAATAATCAAAACTAATTTCTGTTCCCCTTTAGGGGTTAGGGGCAGTGAATAAACCACTAAATAAAATATCCCTTTTTTAATAATTTCCTTAGCTTGACGGCTATGCCCTAAAGGGATGTAAGTTAGTTTTGTCTCTATTTTACCGCCCCAAGCCCCTAAAGGGGTGTTGATTAGTTTCGTCTCTGATAAGTAAGCAATCTGAAATTGTAATTATCAATACTAATCTCTGTCCCCTGCAATTTATCCCGCTATTGGCGGGAGGGGTTAGGGGCAGTGAATCTCTGTTCCCTGCCGATTATCCCGCTGCGGGAGGGGTTAGTGGAAGTACTCACATCACCACATCAACTCTTCTCCATATCTCCCAAATATATTTCCAACGATTTGGCCGAAATACGTACCTCGGCTATCACCATAGTGAGCGATATAATTAGTAGAAGCAAGGCTACTCCAAAAATATAAGCCGATACAGTTTGCATACCTATATAAATAAAAAACATCGTTGCAACGCAAAGTAAAAGACTTCCTACGCCGGTTAATTGCATGTTTTTAGTCAAATAAAGCCGACGTTTTAAGTTCATTATTTGGGCGCGCGTTATTGCCGAATGGTCTTGCATGTACTTGTCTTTCAAACTACGAACCAATTGTGCATACGACAAAAATCGATTGGTGTAGGCAAGTAGTAACAACGAAATGGCTGAAAAAAGAAATGTTGGCGTTATTAATGTTAGTTCTCCCATGTTTGTTTTTGGTTGATTTGTTCATCTGTTGATTGGTTCATCTGTTGATTGGTTGATTAGTTCATCAGTTGATTTGTTCATCTGTTGATTTGTTCATCTGTTTATCAGTTCATCTGTTGATCAGTTCATCTGTTGATCAGTTCATCAGTTCAATTTTATCTTACTTCTATGCTTTTTGTGATGTTTTTGTTGTATTTCTTTTTTGCAAAGATAACTGAAAAATTTAATTATAAAGTTTTTCTAAATTAAATATCCGAACTGATTCTCACTCAATTCGGACATTTATATTTTTCATTATCAAATATTTACTAAACCAATTAACCAATTAACCAATTAACCAATTAACCAATTAACCAATTAACCAATCACTAATTAAATCGTTCAACGTGAATTTGACCAACTTCTTTGCGGGTATGTTCTTTAAAGCTTTCTTTTTCGAGACATTCCACCATGCCATTCACCATATTTGGATTTCCGCAAAGGAAAACATGCGTGTTTTCGGCGGTTGGTTTAAAGCCCCAAAGTCTTTCGATTGCTCCTTCTTCCCAAATTTCTTGTATAAATTGTGTGCGACCAGGCCAAGGCACATATTCGCGCTGCGGCATGGTGATAGTAGGAATGTATTTGAATTTTGGCGATAATACCTGTAATAAATTTAATTCCGACGAATAGCCCAAATCCCATGAGTTAGCAGCGCCATGAATTACCACAATGTTTCCTTTGCGATGAAGTGCGTCGGTACGCAACATACTCATGTAAGGAGCCACACCTGTTCCGGTGCCGATTAATACTATATTTTGGTCTTCGGCAATTTGATCGAGCGTAAACATACCCACAAATTTATTACCCATCCAAATTTTATCACCAATTTGTAAATTAAATAGGCGAGTTGTGAGTGCGCCCGAGTGAACTAAAGTAATGTAAAACTCTACATAGTCTTTCGATAAATTCGACGAAGCTATCGAATAAGCTCTTTTTATAAGCTTTTCCTGATCGGGCTCTACGGGCTCTTCGGTTGCATCCGAGCATTTCTCGGCTGTAGGAGGTAAGCCAATAGCTACAAATTGACCCGGCTTAAAATCGGGTAATTCCCAGCCAAGTGGTGCTATTCTAAATACTTTCATTATTGGCGAAACCTGCACTACTTGTTGCACAACTGCATTTAAATCTTCCATTTTCTTTCTGAATTTTAATATATTTATATTGAATATTTTTCCACCTGACTGTAAATTTGCTAATCGGGTACAAATATACAAATTTCTACTAATTTGATAAATAGACTTTTGTATTTTATTAAAATTAATTTTTAAATTCGAAAATAAATCTGTATTTTTGCACATATAAAGTATTTGTGTGCAAATAGTACAATAGCAAAATCAACTCAATATTTCAATGAATCCAATTATTATCAACAATTTCGATGAATTTAATGCGTATGTAGGAAAAGAATTAGGTGTTTCCGATTACATACAAATTACACAACAACAAATCAATACCTTTGCCGATGCTACTCATGATCATCAGTGGATACATGTAGACGAAGAGCGTTGCAAAACCGAAAGTCCTTTTAAAATGACCATTGCGCATGGATATTTGAATCTTTCGGTGCTGCCTCACTTGTGGGAGCAGGTGGTTGACGTTCGCAATTCGCGCCTCACTGTAAATTATGGCATCGACAAACTGAAATTTATGCAAGCTGTAACGGTAGGAAGCCGAGTAAGAGTAAGAGCTAAGTTAAGTTCATTGATTAATTTACGTGGCACCTCAAAAGCTGAAATAAATGCCGTGCTCGAAATAGAAAACAGCAAAAAACCTGCCCTCGAAGCGCAAATCATTTTTTTGTATCATTTCGTGTAGAGACGTTTCCTGATTGCTATCGGGATTAGAAGTCAAATTTGAAATTTAGTTTTTGTATATATAAGCTTTTGAATTATAGTTAGTTATGGTCTTATGAGAAACTCTATCTTAATAATTTGATGAAATATATTTAATTACTCCGGTTTGCAATTCGGTGGGCTGTAACTAATTCTTTTTTACAAATGTTTCGGTGCTCTGCACCTACAAATACATCGCTATTCTGTAGCTACAAATATTGCGGTGCGCTGCACCTATGAGGGATGGGGTGGTATTTAGGGGCAGAGCCCCGATAATATTTGTAGAAAATGCAACCATCGAATGAAACAAAGGTGCAGCGCACCGAGATATAAGTTTGAAGTAATGCAGGATTTTTGAAGTAGTTTCCATGTTTATTGTGCACTAAATTTATTTATCATTTATTCATATAGCATATATTCAATTGATTATGTATTTTTCAGCAGACCATAATTAAATTCAATGTGTTGCGTTTTTAACTTGCAGTATCTTGCTCCCCTCGCCTCAAGGAGAGGGGATGAGGTTGATAGGTGTTATACATAAAAAAAACCGCAAATCAAATTAAATTGATTTGCGGTTTTTTTTATCTAAAAATTTAAATTTGTATTTTACAATTTAATTTTCTGTGTCATTTTTCCCGAACGTACTACATACAATCCGGTTTTAAGATTTTCGATGCTTACTTTGCCATTTTCAACAGCCGAAGTTTGAACTTTGCTACCTACTGCCGAAAATATCTCTACTACCGAACCTTCAACTACATTCTTAACTAATAGGTTTTTGCCTGATACAAGAAGTTCGAGTTTAGAAGCTGTAGGATTAGTCAAACCTGTAGTTTTTTCTCCAAAAAACATATTGTCCCATATTGCAGTTGAATTTTTATATGTTCTAAATTCAAATACAAAATCGGTGGCATCAGCTGGTGCTACAAAATCTACTGTATATGTACCCCAAGTTCCATTTGCGATAGTAAAATATCCAGAAAGATCTGATCCTGAACCTTGTAATTTTTTTTGAATGTTAGCATCTGCTGCTACAGCGGTAGTCCAGTTTGCAGCTGCATAAAAACCTGTAGCATTTTTAAATGAAGACCAAATACGAACATCGGAAGCATCACCAGATACAACATAGTAGTCCATTTTAACAGTATATGTTTTCCCAGCCGTTATTGGCACAACTTGCTGAAAACCTGGATTATTATTTGCATCAATAGAAACTTTAAATGCATTAAGTCCTTCAGACTTTATTGTTGTTTCTTTTACTAAAGTAACAGATGAGGCATGAGCTGGATTAGCTGGAACAGTCCATCCTTCTGGATTTACTCCTGTCCATGTTTCAAAACCAGGATTAACCAATAAATTTGTTTGTGCACTCGCAAACATTGCACAAGCTACGAACGATAATAATAGAGTAATTTTCTTCATGTTCTAATAATTTTTTAAATGAATAATTTTTTTTGTTTTGTGCAAAGATACTGTATATTTATTACAAAAACAATACGGAAATTAAATTTGAATTAATTTTAAGAAAAATCTTTTTGATATAAAAAGGAAATGATTAAGTATCAGTATGTAATGCCTATTGCAGAAATATTACAGGCAATTTACTATTGCGTGATAATAGTTCTGTTTTTTTGTAATTTTGGGCATTACAACAAAAAAACTTTGAACTAAGATATAAATTGTTCTAACTTTAAAGGGGGTTTAAGTTACTTTCGTTTCTGAAAAAGAACCAATCTGCCGACTAATAAGAAATATTATTTCCCTCGCCCTGCTTACCAATGACAAAACTCCCTTTATATCTCTCACTTCGTATCGAGATGACAATGGCATTGTGGGTGGATACACTCCGTTGCCCGACCGTTATCGGTAACATGATTATTACACTGGCAACGGTGCGAGCCTATCGTATGCTTCGCACCCGTCGCGCCAAAAAGCTTCGCAATTCACAGCCCTATGGCGACGGAAAGATGACACCAAAAGCAACTTTGTCATTTCGACCAACGGGAGAAAAATAATATTCCTCACTTCGTACCAATATATTTTTCAATTGCTAATCTGTCAAAGTGGATATAAATAGAATTTAAATTGGATAGGTTTAATATAAAAGTTGTAACTTTGCCCTGTAAAATTAAAAAAACTAGAACATGAGCAAACAACTGACAATAGCTTTGGTGGCGCACGATAACCGCAAAGCTGATATGGTAGAATGGGCATTGCATAATGCCACATTGTTGGCAAAACACAAACTAATATGTACAGGTACAACGGGTGGATTGATTCTCAATGCATTAAAAGAAAAGGGAATTGATGCTGATATTACTTGTATGAATTCGGGACCAATGGGTGGCGATGCCGAAATTGCGGCTCTCGTGGTGCGCAAACAAATTAATTTGGCTATTTTCCTTATCGACGACCTTAACGCACAGCCACACGAAGCGGATATTCAAATGCTGCTGCGTCAATGCCGTGTACACAATGTGCCTATTGCCTGTAATCGTTATAGCGCCGACCTTATGATTACCAGTACTTTATGGGATAATGATGAGTACATACCTTCGGTGCCGCGCTATGTGAAGTTTCAGCGGTAAGATTTTTTATTGGTTATTAGTTATTTCAACTTTTTTTATGTTTGACTAATACTTGGCTAAAACTTCTTGGATATTTTTGTATTTACCATTATCCAAATCAGATAAACCAGCACTGATGTCTTCCTTTTCCCAATCAGAAAGTAAATCCCAAAAATCTATTTTTTGATCTTCTTGCTTTAAAATCAGCAAATTATAAAATTCATGCAATCTGTTTTTGGGGTAAGGTATCAATGAATCGGAATAATTGCAATTTAATCTCTGACGGATTTATAGATTCTTTGTACAAAATTTTATTTTTTAATTGTTTATTTCAACTCTAATCAATTTAATTTTCCTTCGTACAAATTCCAAATAGGAAAACATAATTCATAATCGTTCCAAACAATATCTCCATATTCTATTGAGTATTGTTTAAATAAATTTTTATCAAGATACTTTTTTGTTGAAGGGTTTTTGGCATTTAATAAAAATGCTGAAAAATCAATCAATTTATGTTTGCCATCATTGAAAATAAGATTGATTTTATAATCTTCAACGTAATTGGCTTGATTAATGGATATTAACATATAAATTAAAGTTTTTTGGAAATTTTTTCAGTTGGAAAGTCAATGTTATAAACAAAAAAATCAATCCATTTTCTTACAATATCTTCTCTGTACATCTCAACAACTTTCTTGAATTTTTTTAAATTCTGAGGACTTAAAGATTTTTTACCTAAAACATCTTTAATTACAACTTCTATAAATTTTCCATTTTCATAAATTAGCTCAGCCTTGCTTTCAGTATCCTGAAATTTGCAATGTACGTGAATTGGCTCATGTTCTGATGAGTAAAAAAGAAAAATTAAACCGAAATATTCATATAATTTTGGCATTGATTAAATTTTATTTTTCATTTGAATTGCAAATATAAGTTATTTTGAACAATAACGTATTTTTTATAAATTTTCTTTACACAATTCACCTAAATAAGCGGCAAAATCACGTACTTCGCTTTCGGTAGTGTCGAACGAACACATCCAGCGCAATTCGCCGGTGGTTTCGTCCCAAACATAAAAGCGGTATTTCTCCTGTAAGGGCTTTATAGCTTGCGGTGGTATGATGGCAAATACGGCATTGGCATCAGTTTGTCGTGTAATCGTAACTCCTTGAATTTTTGATACTTCAGACAAAAGAAGTGCTGCCATTAGGTTGGCATGTTGAGCCATTCGAAGCCATAAATTATCGGTAAGCAAAGCTATAAATTGCGCTGCTATAAATCGGTTTTTCGAGAACAGTTGTGCACTTTGCTTTTGATAAAAAGCAGCGTTTTTTTTCAATTTGTCGTTAAAAATAAGCACCGCTTCTCCTATCATTAAGCCATTTTTGGTACCTCCAAAACTCATAATATCCACACCACAATCTACAGTTGCTGCTTTGAGGCTTACGCCCAATGCTGCTATGGCATTAGAAATACGTGCTCCATCCACATGTACATACATATCGTTTTGGTGTGCAAAATCGCAGAGCGCTTTCAGTTCCTGCACCGAATAAACCGTTCCGAGCTCTGTACTCTGACTTATCGATATTACTTTTGGTTGCGTATTATGTACATTACCAATGCGGCTCAGGTATGGTTTTACCAATTCGGGCGTAAGTTTGCCATCGGAAGTCGAAATTGTAATGAGCGAAGCTCCAATGCTTTGTGTGGGTGCGCCACATTCGTCGGCATGTATATGAGCCGTGTCGGTACAAACAACAGCCTGAAAAGGCAATGTGCAGCATTTCAGACTAATAACATTGGCTCCGGTGCCGTTAAACACAAAAAGCACTTGAACTTTTCCGAATAGCGATTCGAAAACTTCTTGTGCTTTGGCTGTGTACTGATCGTCGCCGTACGCTATTTCGTGTGCCTCATTGGCTTCTTGAATTGCTTTTAGTACGGCAGGGTGTATGCCCGAATAATTGTCGCTTGCGAAAGACTTCATTAATTAGTTTATAGTTTATAGTTTATAGTTTATAGTCAATAGTTTATAGTCAATAGTTTATAGTCATTAGTTTAAAGTTGTCAAAATAAAAATCCAAACTTCTAACTCTTAAAAAAAACAAACTGCCCCAAACCCCTAAAGGGGCTTAAAGAAAGACCATTCGGGACTAATTCACATCCCCTTTAGGGGCTTGGGGCAGTATTATGTATATTTGTTTCATTAAATTTTTAGATTGGTATTACCAATCTGTAAAACTATAAACTATAAACTATAAACTTCTTACTATAAACTTCTTATAATTTAAAACGGTCGAAAAAGCTTTTGGGTTTAACTTCTTCAATGGCTTCATCGGCAGTAGGCGCAGGTACTGTATTATCGTAAACTCGCTCCTGGCGTTGTGGTGCTTCGCCTTGTTCTTGTTTTATGAACTTAATAACTTCGTCTAATCCTTCGGCAAAACGGTCGAAATCTTCTTTATAAAGGAATATTTTGTGTTTTTCGTACGACACTTGTATGTCGTCGTCTTGTCCGGTAACTTTCTTTTTACTTTCGGTAATTGCCAGAAACAAATCGTCGTTTCTACTTTTTTTTACATCTAAATAATAGATGCGTTTTCCGGCTTTTACCGATTTTGAAAAAATAATTTCATTGTCTTTCTTCTCGAGTTCGATTTTTCTTTTTTCTGCTTCCATAATTTTCAATCTTGTTTTTTATGTTGTTTTCGAACAGTATTCATCTGTGTTTTGCAACTATTTTTTGTTGAGAGCCCAAATTTCCGTATTTTTTTTCATTCTGTCAAATGTTTTATGCAAAAAGTATGTTTTTTTTCGAAAGATTTCGAAAAAAAAGTACCTACCAATATGTTTGTTACAAATAAATTTTGCAGTTAATTTTTATCTCGTTGCTTTTTAATACAATATTTTATTAAATTTGCCATTCAAAAAACTCAACACTGGTTATTATTTTAAAACAAAAATACTATGGAAGAAGATTATCTTTACAAAAAAGAAACTTACAACATTATCGGTGCGATGATGGAAGTGCACAATGTATTGGGTTGTGGATTTTTAGAGGCTGTGTATCAAGAGGCTTTAGCTATCGAATTTGAGTTAAGAAATATCCCTTTTGAAAGAGAAAAAAAATTGAATGTTTATTACAAACATATTCAATTACAAAAGTATTATGAGGCTGATTTTTATTGTTACGATAGTATTGTGGTCGAAATAAAAGCGTTATCAGAATTAACCTCAACACACGAAGCTCTACTACTTAATTATTTGAAAGCCACAGATGCAAGAATTGGTTTATTGGCGAACTTTGGGGAACCTAGTTTAAAGTATAAAAGGCGTATTTTATGATACGAACAGGAATAGTTTTGTCCACAGATTAGCACAGATAAGAAAGATTTTGTCCACAGATTACACAGATTAGTACAGATAAGATTGAAGAAAGAATCTGTATAGAATTTTTATATTTATCTGTGTTAATTTTCTTAATCTGTGGACCATTTCTTAAAAAAACATCGTTGATTTTTGTCCACAGATTACACAGATTAGTACAGATAAGATTGAAGAAAGAATCTGTATAAAATTTTTATATTCATCTGTGTTAATTTGCTTAATCTGTGGACCATTTCTTAAAAAAACATCGTTGATTTTTGTCCACAGATTACACAGATAAGAATGAAGAAAGAATCTGTATAAAATTTTTATATTCATCTGTGTTAATTTGCTTGATCTGTGGACTATCTCTTGAAAATAATCTGTGGACCACGTCTAAATAGATATTCTGTTGACATCACAGCACCGCTACAATCTTTGCAGCCCCCGATCGTTTCACCGCCTCAATTTTTCCACCAAAGCCAACGCTACCAAATTCAATTCCCACGCTGAGCAATAAACTCACCTCGTTATTGAGCTGTTCGCAGAGATTGGTGTCGAAAGCAGCTGTCAATTCCTGATTTTCCAGTAGGTCGTTAGCCGATAACCAACTGCCGGCTACCGAAACACTCAAGCCATTGAGTTGGTCGTTTACCTCCATGTAATTCGAAAAAAGCGATTTTTCAAAGCTGAGGTCGCTCACGCAACCCAACGCTGCCACTATCCTGAAATAGGGAAAGTTGCCACTGTTTACCAAATCGGTAGCAGTATTTATACGCGGGTAACGCATTCGGAAGCTTAGGTTCTCGCGGTCGATTACAAACTCCGGCACTAATCGCAGCAGGCTAAAAAGTGGTTTCTTGCGACAGAAATTAAAGTCCAGCAACGCTTGTTTGTACAAGCTTAGTTTCACTGCTCGCACCCCCAACACATTTAGCTCGTCGAGCCCCATAAGTTTTTTTCCTATTCCCGTCCATACCGACGAAAGGTTATGGTCGCT
>CAMDNO010000161.1 GCA_945902955.1 Porphyromonas cangingivalis | reverse complement strand
ATTTCAACAGAAGAGTTGTATTTAGAATGAGATTACCACTCCGGATTTTGTATCAATCCATAGCCTTTTGCCACTTCCTGCGAGGGGAATGGATTCATATACCAACTATTTTTCCAAACGCGGGTGTTGTGCAAAACCTTCTCGTAAGTAATTTTATAAGGCCATGCATCTGTAGTTTTATGATACCATTTATACCAAAGCAATCATCAATTTCGCCTCGTCTTTAATTCGTGCTTTCGTATCAGCAATTGAAACTCCTGTATTAACAGGAAAAGTACTATCGGGCACGCGATCGATATTTTCGAGCAATAGAATTGTTTTTTCATAGGTCCTAACTCAACTACAAACCATTGCGAACAAAAGAAGCTATCCGGTTTTGGATAGCTTCTTTCTGATTAAAACATATTTATTTTATTTTACAATCACTTTTGCCACTTTGTTTTCTACTTTTACAAGATAGAAACCAGCATTCATTGGAATGTTAGCATTTGCCGACATTAATTTTACATCTTTGATTAATTGACCAGAAACGCTGAATATTGATGCCATTCTACCTTCCGATTCTTTAACCACAATAGAACTATTTGCTGCATAAGCATTGAGTTCACCCATTTTTAAGTTTTTCAAGCCTGTAGCAGCAGTAAACTGGTAAGCGCCTAAAGTTCTTACAACACCAGTTCCTACGCGATCAACGCCCATAAGGTCGGTTGTAAGGAGGGTTTTATTATCAATAAGTATGGCGGCATTAGCTGTATATGCATCGGGTAAAACCGTCAATGCAGGAGTTGTAACAGCAGGAGAGGTAGCTACATTAATATTGAAATTAGCTTTGCGAATTTCGTTATAGGTATCTTCATCAAAGAAATCACCATCTGAGCTTCCTATTGCACCAGTAGTAGTGGTTGGTCTTACAAAACCTAAATCGGCAGTAGCTTTTCCAGATACCATATCCGTTCCAGGGTTTGCAGCTATACCAACTACAGTTCCAAATATATTGCTTGCAGCAAAACTATTAGCTGAATGAAGGCGAATTTCATCTTTGTCATCGTCCACCACAATACTATTTACAATAAGACCTGATTGGATTAGCTCTACGCAAGCCACACCACCTCCGTTTGTTGAATTATTAACCATCGTACAATTTATTATTTGACCTCCCCGGTTAGCAGCAACACCGTCGATACGTATGGCTCCGCCCCAAGTGGCTGCAGTATTGTTATAAATAAGACAGTTTTCGACGATAGCATTGTTTTTTGGGTTGATTGTAGAATAGGTATTAGCATAAATAGCCCCACCACGACCAGCATTACTTCCAACTTGTTTTGCCTCATTGTTACGAAGCACCGAGTTTTGCACTCTTCCTCCCAAGGTATTCATATAAATAGCACCACCACCTAAGTTAGGAGTAAGACCATCGGTCGAACATTCTTCAATCAAACATTTATCGATAGTTGAAAACTGATTAGTCATCATAATCGGACCTGCACCTGCAGCTCTGATTTTGCGTACGGTACAAAAAGTCAATTTACCAGCATTTTCGATAACATCACTCGTAGCCCAAGGACTAGAATTTGGAATACCTAAAATAATAGCTCCTGCATAAGCAGCTGGTGCAGGCACTAAATCGCCAAAGAAATAAAAATCGAAGAAAGTAACACCATTCACTTCGCCGCCAGTTACTGTTAACATACGAAGTGCTGACCCGGCTATGTCGTTAGCAGGAACTGCACCTTTGAATACTGTTTCGTTTTTAAATTCCCAAGGCTCAACGATACCATTTGCATCTTTGTCTTCTACCATGCGAGCTGCCAAATCAATAGTTGTTTCGGCTCCACTAAAACCACCATAAATTTTACCGGTAGTTAATCTGGGTGCAATTTGCATAGGTAACTGAGTTTCCGCATCGATTTTTGTAGCAGTTAATACATACGTACCTTTAGCAAAATAATAAGTGCTAATGGTGTCGATTGCCGGAGCATTCGATGTGATAATTTGTTCGGCTGTAACACCAGTCATTGCCGACCATGAAGTAGCATCACCCACAGGGCGAACATAGAAAGTTGCTGGCGCAACATCTGCGCTAATGTTAGCACTAATACCAAGCATTAAGAATAATGCTGTTTTTTTTACTCCTCTGAAGAGTTGTTGAGTTGAATTTCTCATAAAGAATTAAATTTTAATTGTTAGTAAAAAATTTATAAATATTCATTTGCCGGATATAATAAACAACTGTAATATTTACACAGCGAATTTGCAGAATATAATTTAGAATGAGTAGTGTGTAAATGAAAATTTAACATGTAAACGATTACAAAATACAAATATTCGTTGTAATCGTTTACAAAATAAATTTTTTAAAATAGTAACCTACTAATGCCAAATCTACTTCCTATTTCAGATTACCCATTTTCATTATCTGAAAATAAAAGCGATGCTGCGTATTGAGTAAAGTTTGACTTGAAATGCTTGTAATTTTAATAGGCAAAACTAATTTTTTGTCTTTCGGTACAGTCGTACTTAATAAATCAGCGGCGTTATAGTTAAACTTTGCATTGTCTAAAAGCTTAACAAGCGAACTGCGCAAGGTTATTGGCACTGTTACTCTTCTGTCGCCCTGAGGTATAACAACCGTTTGTGGTATCGAAAAATAAGTAACTCCCAATGCTTTCGAATTTTTATATGTATTCATCAAATCAGTCATTTCGGTAGGCAATGCAGTTTGGGCAGCCAGAATAACGGAATCTAAATAAACACTATCAATGGCAACTGTAACTGTAATTTCCTCCAAATTATCAACAATACCACTTCTATAAACTGCTGCCACATTGTAAATGGTATCTGGTTGAGCTTTTATTATGTCGATGTTTACTGTATCAATGCCTTTAAAAGTGGCATTGTAGGTAGTGCTCGAAAAATAAACTGTTGAATTACCAAACTCAGTAGGTAACTTCTCTTCGCAAGCTGCGAAGAGAAGAATTGAAAACGTAAACAGCATAGCTGTTTTTAAATATGTTAGCTTCATAATTTTATTAGTTTTATAAATTTACCAATTTGGGTTTTGTTTCAACACGCCACCCGCTTTATTTATCTCATTCTGCGGAATAGGATACAGATACATTTTTGTAGCATCAAAAATCCTTTTTTCCACTATTACGTTTGGTGTGTACGTAAATGATGCATCGGCATTTTTTACAATTGTAACGCCATGAATATCAACATTCAATACATTTTCGGCAATTTTCCAACGGCGCAAATCCCAATAACGCACATCTTCGAATGCTAATTCCACCCGGCGTTCGTGTCTGATTTTATCTGTCAGCGCAGTTGCACTTATACCCGAAGCAATAACTGGCATACCAACCCCTGTTCTGTTGCGAATTATATTTAATGCTTTTAAAGCGGTAAGTCCATAACCTTCAGGATCCGATTCTGGTCCGTAGGCTTCGTTCATGGCTTCGGCATAAAAGAGATAAAACTCACTCAGACGCATTACCGACCATATTTTTGGTGCCGTTTTGTTATTATTCAAATCCAAAGTTTGATTAATGTATTTTTTTAAATAATAACCGGTTTTGGACGCATGAAAAATACCGGGGCCAGCATTACCTCCCAGCCAACATTCCAAGGTATAAGCATTGTTGAATTTTTCGTTATTTGTAAAAATTGTTTTTGACAAACGCACATCACGACCTGAGTATGGATTGGCTGCATGAGCGGGATTATTCCAATCGAATGGAGTGCCATCCGCCATTTCGTAAGCATCAACCAATTCAGCAGTAGGGCAAGTACCCGTTTTGCCACCTGGCAGCGAGATAGGAAAATTAGCAGCATCGAAAGAATTGAATGCCGTAAATTTACGTGCAAAAAGATATTCATTATCCCAAACTCCCCAGGTAGAAGGTTGAAACAAACCATCGTAAGTTGCGCTCAGTTTGTAAAAACTCGGATATTTTGTCGATAAGTCGATAACATCCTTACAAGCTTTAGCGGCACGCACCCATTTTTCTGCTTTTCTATTTTCGTTAAATTGAAGGCTGGCTGCATAAATCAATGCTTTGGCTTTGAGTGCCAATGCCGAACCCAATGTAGCACGCCCCTGACGACCGGCATAAGCACCAGTGTTTGCATAATAAACAGCCACGGTATCGCGATATGGACTTGGCAATACTTTGTTATTATATTTAAGCACTGTGTCTTTTTGAGCTTGAGTTAAAGCATATTTTCCACTACCGGTAGCAATATCACATTCATCAACAATAAAATCGACAATAGAATCTACCGGCATTTGTGGATAATCAGAAACTTTCAAATCCACTAAATCCACTTTATCTTTCAACAACGGAACTTCACCGTATCGTTTGAATAATTCGAAATAGAACATGGCACGCAAAAAGTGCATTTCGCCACGATTACGAGTTAATTCAATCATGCGGTTGGTGTATTCGGTGGGGTTTGAGTACCGTATGCCAATCCATGTTAATGTATCGGTTCCCTGTAAATAATCGTTAGCAATACGAATTCCTTTGTACGATTCAGTCCAAACGTCATCCGGATTATTGTATTTATTCCAGGTTCCATTATTGAACAGCTGAATTGCTTCCATATCATCAACCTCTTCCGATTCGTCGGAAGCAGCCGTCATGTACGAACTTCCAATATTGTCGAATCCCTTTGGTAGATAACCGTAAGCTGTATTTGGCATAGCATTGAGATAAGAAGTTAACTCAAAAGCTTTTTCTTCGGTTGCCAATGTATAGTCCCACGGGTCGAGATAATCGTTACAAGATGAAAAAGCAAAAGTGGCAAAAGCAAAAATGCCTATATTTTTAATTAGTTTCATAATTTTTTTTATTTAATTAGAATTTTACATTAAGGCCAACGTGAACTGATTTTGTAACGGGATAACCTTCCATCACTTCGGGGTCGAAGTATTTGATATGGTCGAGCGTAAGCAGGTTCATTCCTCTTAAATATACATTTATGGAATTCAATTTCACCCATTTTGCAATTTGTTTTGGTACATCATAACCAACTTCCAATGAGCGTAAGCGTAGGAAATCGCCATTTTTCAACCAATAGGTAGAAGTAACAAAATTGTTTGCTGCATTTTCGATCGACAACGATGGATAATCAGCAGTGAGGGCTGTTTCGGGCGTCCATGGATTTTTTACATAAGTCGTTACGTTTCTGTCGCCATAAAGTGGAGCGATAGAATACATAGCACCTTCGGAGTCGCTTCGCATATTTACTTCGCGCCCTACAGCTGCCTGAAAATTGGCATCCACATAAAAACCCTTCAAATTGAATCCTACGTTAAATCCTAAATTCCATGTTGGAACGGTGGCATCCTTACCAATGGCTACATAGTCGTCGGAGTTTATTACGCCATCATCATTCATATCTTTGTAACGGATGCTTCCGGGAATTACTTTTCCAAAAGTTTGAAATGGGGCTTTATCAATTTCGTCCTGACTTTGGAATAAACCTTCGGCTATTAGCCCAAAGCGCTGTCCAACCGGATTTCCCTGTAAGTACAAATAATCCCATTGGCGTGTGATTTCTCGCATACGAACCACTTCGTTGGCTACATAAGTGGCATTAACGCCTACATGGTAGCCCCAATCTTTGAATTGTTTTTGCGACGACAACGCAATTTCCAACCCATTGGATTTTACCTGACCATAATTGGAATAACCAAAACTATTGCCAAAATAACTTGGCGTTAACGACGAACCCGAATTTAGAATATCGTCGCGGAACTCATCGAAATAGGTGAGCGAAATGTCGAAATCGTTCCACAAAGTAGCATCAACTCCAAAATCGGTTTTATACGCTTTTTCCCAAGTTAAATCAGGATTACCAATTAATTGCTCCGAACCGTTTGTGTTGTATAAGGTGTTGTAACCAAAGCGAGTACCACCCACATTCTGATTGCCAACCAAACCCGTAGAGGCTCTTAATTTCAGATAGCTAAGCGCTGAAATGTCTTTCATAAAGCTTTCGTCGGATGCAATCCAAGCACCTGATACTGCTGGAAAAAATCCGTAGCGACTGCCTTTTTTAAAGTTTTCGGTAGCTCCATATTGCGCAGCCAAATCAACAAAATACTTATTATCACGACCATAAGTTAATTTTCCCGAATAGCTTAGCCTGCGATTTGGGAAAGCGGTACTGGTTATGTACTCATCCTGATGAAAGAGTAAAAGAGCACCAATTTTATTTTTATCAAAAGTTCGGTTGTATGCTGTAAATGCCTCAAAATTAGTGGAGCGCATTTCACTCTGATTTGTGCGTCCTATATCCTGAAGATTGCTGTTTGTTCCAAAAATTGCTCCGGTAGAATCAACTACTGCAAAGGTTTTTTTGAAACCGGATGTTACTGTATAAAAGTTATCGAGCGAAGCTTTAACACCAACTTCCAAGCCCTTTACTATATCCGACAAATCGTAAGTAGCATTAATGTTCGATTGAAAATAACGACGATGCGTGTTTGTGTAACCTTGTTCATTCAGATAAGCCACCGGATTATTCCTATACGAGTTCGAACCGCCATAAACGCCATCGCCGGCGTAAACGGGCGATACATTCGGATGAAAACTATACAGATTGTTAAAAATTCCTTCGGCCGAAATTGTGGGTGAATTCACATTCTCAAGTCGTCCTGCTAAATCAAGACGCACTTTAAATCGTTTGGTTACATTTACATCTACATTCGAACGGAAATTTATACGTTGTAAATTCCTATTTGTGCTGTACGAAGTTCCCGATTCATCTGTAATTACATGATCGGTATTTTTAAAAATCCCCTGTGCTTCGTCCAATCCTACATTTACATAGTATTTGGCAATTTCGTTTCCGCCCCGAAAATCGATTAAGTATTTTTTTATGGGAGATTTATCGCGAATTGTTTCGGCTACCCAATCTACATTTGGAAAAAGTTTCGGGTCTTGATTGAGTTTATATCCTTCTAATTGCGCATCGGAATATAAAAATGTAGTTTTTCCATCATTTTTTTGTGCTTGATTGTAGAAACGTGCATAATCGTACGAACCATAAAAACGAGGAATTCGCATGGGAGTCGATTCTCCCATTTCCACTTTTACGCCCACTTCTGCTTTTCCAATTATACCACGTTTTGTTGTTACCAATATCACACCATTGGCACCATCCATGCCATATAGTGCGGTTGAAGCAGCATCTTTCAACACTGTAACCGATTCTACTTCATCTACACTTAATGTATTCATTTCGCGTTGGAAACCGTCGACCAATACTAAGGGCTTATTATCGCCGGTAAATGTATGTTTTCCTCTAATTAACATAGAAGGATAATCATCGCCGGGCTCACCATCTGCTTGACTTAAATTCAATCCGGGCAATTTTCCATACAATGCATTTCCAAAAGCTAAAACGGAGTTGTTGGCAATTTTGGCATTATTTACGGTAGAAATGGAAGAAGTAACTTCGCGCATTGGCAATGTTTGGTAAAGTAATTCCACTTTTTCAGCTTGTTTAACTTTTGTTTTTTTAGCCACAGAATCTGTCTTTATTTCTTGCGCGAATGCTGAACTACCACCACAAAAAAGCAAACTCATACACCATAAAGTCCAACTAATAGTATGCGACTTTCTATATTTTAAAAATGTTATATTCATAATATTCTATGTTTTTTCCTTCGTATTATTAATAATTACCAGCCCGGATTTTGAATCAAACCATAACCTTTATTCACTTCCTGAGTGGGGAACGGATTCATATACCAATGGTTATACCATACCCGTTTGTTATAAAAAGCCTTTTCGTAAGTAATTTTATAAGGCCACGGACTATTCGTTTTTTTATACCATTTTTTTATGTCAATCTTGTATATATTAACTGGAATAGATGTTTCGGACATTAAGGTGCGACGTAAATCGAACCAACGTTGGTCTTCGTAAAACAGCTCAATGTTTCGTTCGTGTGCAATGGTTTTTCGCATTTCCTCCTGTCCCTGACCGGTTACTACATTGGGCATTCCCGAACGATTACGAATCAGATTCAAATCGGATTCAACCTGTCCTTGCCCGCCACCATATTCATTCAACGCTTCGGCACGTATTAAGTACAATTCGGCCAAGCGCATATAAATGTTGATTGGGTTAGTTGTGTGTTCTCTAAACTCGTAGCCGCGCGTAAACTTGCGTACATAATGCAGTATGGTAGTGCGGTTTTTTCCATACGAAAATATACCATTCAAATTGGCATAAATGGCACCACCCGTTTTTGTATCCACCCAAGCATCGGCCATGTCAACAAAGGGTTGTGTGCCGTAATCTGGAACACCATTATAGGCTATTGAGGCATAAAAACGAGGGTCCAAGCCTTCGTAAGGTTTACGAGCTACAGCGGCAACGAGTTTCCCAATATCATTAGCCGAAGTGCCCGACGCTATTGTTGGCACATCCAACGAAATTGGACTGTTCCACGATTTGTAATACCCTGAGACGGTCGTATCTTTTTCGTATCGCTCAATTTGATTCATCGGAACAAGGTTTGGTGCATAGCCATAAGGGTTGGGCAATCCACGCATAAATGTGTAATACATCCATGTTATACCATTAGGAGTTTGAGTTATCCCCCAAATCGACTCTGTATTTCCTTTGTTTGGGTAATAAATATTGGCTGCCGTGTAGTTCATGCCATTTTCTCTATTCGAGGCATCATCTATTATTGCAAAACCATTAGCAGTTGAATAATTTATGGCTGCAGTAGCTGCATCGGCGGCTTTTTTCCAACGCTCTTTATCGTAATTCATAAAACAAATCAAATTGGAATTTTCGCCCAACTCCTTGGAATAGGGGTTGTTAGTGTTGAATAACGGGCTTGCAGCATAAAGTTCGAGTCGGGCTTTTAATCCATAAGCCAATGCCATTGGGAAACGACCATATTCGGTTGATTCTGTAACTTTAGCCGGCAAAATGCCTTCGTAATTTGTCATTACATCGTCCAGCAAACCAACAATAAAATCGTACGTTTCCTTGAAAGTGGCTCTTTTTTGTTTAAAAGTATCAAAATCATCATCTGCTCTATACTCTCTGGTTAAAATGGGCACACCACCATAGCGTTTCCACATTTCGAAATATACAAGCGCCACCATCAATTTAGCCTCTGCTTTTATTCTATCTTTCTGCTTTTGAGGTTCAATATTCTGATTGGTTGGGAAAGTAGCATCGGGTACACGGTCGATATTATTTAAAATAATATACGCTTTACGAATCGTTTTCCATTTTATGGCATAATCGTCTTCACCTTTGTAAGCACTGCTCCACGAAGCACAAGTGGAAGCTTCCACATTTCCTGTATAATAGCGCTGCACCTGATAACCCTGCTGCACGTCAAACGATTGACCTTCGTCGGTTAGTGCGCTGGCAAATGAGCCACCACCAAGCCGGCAACCCGATGACCCAAATCCACGCGTGTCGAAATTCAAAGGTATTGGATAACTATACATATCCGAAAGCAATCGTTCGGCATTACTATATTTCGAAAAAACCGAATCGATATTAAAACTTGCCACCGGAGGGAACTCCATAAAATCGCTACACGAACTGAGCGAAAATGTTATCATTGCTATAATTGCTATTATAAGCACTTTTATATTTTTCATTTTTAT
>CAMDNO010000160.1 GCA_945902955.1 Porphyromonas cangingivalis | reverse complement strand
TAATTCAATAAGTTCTCATTCAGAAAGTTACTTACATCCTGATTATCAATTAATCCATTTACACCGTTAGCATTTAACGCTGTGGCCGTAGATGAAGGATCAGAGGTGGTTTTGCGTTTGAATAAATTTCCCTGAACAGTTTTCGAATTGTAAAATTGCTCACGATTATTGTTGATAAACGTACCGCCTACCGACGACGTAAACTGAAAATCTTTCAGAAATCGCCATATAATTTTTCCGTTTACCTGTGTGTTAGCTTGTTTACGAACATCGTACTCGTTTTGAGCTTGTTGTAGTGGATTAATAAGAATGGAAGGGTCGATACCGTATTCCAAATCACCACCGGCTAGCATGGCGCTATCCAACTCGGCAATCAGCAAATCCTGTCCACCCAAACCGGAAGTTGGTCGGTATTGGCGCATATTATTCATTACCGAGTTTGCGCGAGTAATATTTGTGCTGTGTGTGGCTCTGAATTGCGCACGCAAAGTTTTGGATAAAGTTTGATCGAGGCTTGCTTGCGCATTGTAACGGGTCATTCCGGTATTCAGAATAACTCCTTTTTGGTCCACATATCCAAAATTCAAATTGAATTTCGTTTCATTTGTACCACCATTAATGGATAATGAGTGGTTTTGCATTGGTGCATCGCTCATCAAAATAGCTGGCCAATTGTAACCTTTGTCATTTTTGTACGAATCTAATGTACGTTGTGTTGTACCATTATCCAAATACATTTTAGTAAAAGTATTGTACTGCGACGAACCTTCTTTCGAAGCAATTTCTTGCTGCAACTTCACATATTCGTAAGGTTCCATCATTTTGGGCATGGTGGGTTCGGTTTGCATTGTAAAGTTGTAGCTGTAATTCACCTTTGTTTTTCCAACAACGCCTTGTTTGGTGTTGATTATGATAACACCATTGGCACCGCGCGAACCGTAAATAGCAATCGACGAAGCATCTTTCAAAATATCAATGCTTTCGATATTTTTAGGGTCGAGCGAAGCCATGTCGAAGTTTTCCATCGGGAAGCCGTCGATAACATAAAGCGGCGAAGCATCCTGCGACAGCGAGCCACCACGAATGGTAACCTGAGCTTGTGCTCCCGGAGCAGCATCGGCGGCAACTATCGAAACGCCGGCAATTTTGCCCGACAATGCCTGATCAATCGTAGCAACTGGTGCGGCGTTCATTTCATCAATATTTACTTTGGCAACAGAGCCGGTAAGGTCTTTGCGTCGCACAGTACCGTAGCCAATAACTACAGCTTCGTTGAGTTGAATAGATTTGTCCTGAAGTATTACATTCAAAACCGGTTGGTTGGTTACTTTTATTTCTTGCGATTCGTAACCAATAAAGCTGATAACCAAGGTTGCATTTGAGGCAGCCTGAATGGTAAACCGTCCGTTTATATCGGTTACAGTTCCTTCTTTAGCGCCTTTAATTAATACAGTTGCGCCAATAATCGGGTCTTTAAGTGGGTCGGTAACCACGCCATAAACCGCTTTTTTTTGCGCAAAAATCGAAACACTAATGGAAAAAACCATTAGCAGCATTCCCCATTTTACATTTCTTCTGAATAGGTGCATAAAACAATTAATTTAAGGTTAATACTCTCAAAAAAGTTTTGAATGAATTTTGAGACAAAGATATTATAAAGTGGGGTGAAAGATACTGAAAAATTGTGTCATAAGGTGGGAAAAATGTTGCATTAACTCAAACAATACTATATCCCTCGCTGCGCCACGGGATGACAAGGGCATTGGGTAGGCGAAGAAGCGTTACCACCGGGATATTTTTAATATGCAAATCAGGAGGTTTTCTTTTAACCGGACGAAGCGAAAGGGTCGACCAGCAGAGAGCAGGGGTGTCACACTAATGTTAACAGGGTTGTCATTTGAAAATTAGCTGCTCTACATCTTCTTTTAATATTGGCAAATGCTTAATTACAATACTCCAAACCTGTACATTTTCAATTTCATCATATCCATGAGTTAATTTATTTCTTGTGTCAACAATTTTACGAGCATTTGAAATAGCAATATCAGGCATTCTTTTCAACAACTGATTAACAGCTTCGCCTATCGTAATTAGATTACGTTCTACAGCATCTTGCAATAAATAATTTGTATCATACTCGTTAAATATCTTATTTTCACCTAGATATTTATCAATATTCTCAATGCAAATTAAGATGTCTTTTAAAATTTTATTCGATTTATTATCCATAAATAGCGACTTTAGTTGCATTGATTTCTGAAATAAAATATGGATTTTTTAGCGAACGCTCAGTAAGCAAATCAACATCGCGATGCAGTAAATCTTTCAATTCATATTCCAAATCCCATAAATGTTCCCCTGCATCCACAGGATTCAACCCGTCCTGAAGATTTACAAGAAAGTCAACATCGCTGTCGCTGTTAAACTTGTCAGTCAATGCAGAACCAAAAATATAAGCTTTTTTTATCTTATGCTTTTTAAACAACTCAATTACTTTGGGTAAATAAGCTTGAATAGTTGAGTTTATCATAGATCTGTTTGTTTAATTTTTCGCAAATATACGAAACTTCTTTCTGATTGAATAACATACAAACTCGAAATTTTGTTTTCACCTAAAAATACAGCTGCGCTGAAAGCGCGATATTACATGCTATTTTGAGCCGTTTTTTTTGTGGCGACGCTGCGAGTATATTTTCCTTTATCCCATCGGGATAACATAACGGTAGAAAATAGAAACAAACCGAGATTTTACGACCCCGAATGGGGTCGAACTCTGGATTTGCATTTTTTTCTACCAATATGCGACACCTACGGTGTCGATGTTTTCAAAATACAATTTTCACATCTTCCTTGTAATGCTGTAATGTTCCGTTCAGGCTTGCAGTCCAACCATCGATAAAAACTTTACCGTTTTTTATGGCGTTTGAGAAATCATCACTGTTTACTTTTTCGGAGTTCGTAATGTAATAATTTTTACCGATTTTGTAAATACAATCTTCCACCACCGTTTCGGGAACTTGTGTTGGTTCATCAATACCCACACTAAAAATCATATTGTAAATGCGTGAAAGCGTGTCGTTATTTTCCAACTTCATTACAATTTGCTCGCCTTCTACAACCAATTTGGGCGCTTCTACGCTGTCAAATACTTTAAAACCAATATCAGGAACTTGTTTTTTGTCTTCTTCAAACATTCCTATTTTTCTATTTTCAACATCTATCTCGGCTTTAATCTTTTCTCCAGCACGTTTTAATCGCTCTATGGTAATACTTGAAATTACTGACGGTAATTTATTATCGATACAAAATTTATACGCTGGTTTATCTTCTTTTATTGGTTCATCTATTTGACACAAAATAAATTTTCGATTGCCACCATCTTTGTTTAACTCCATTACAGCATGTCCTGTTGTGCCTGAACCAGCGAAGAAGTCGAGAATAATTTCACTTTCACTACTACCCATAAAAATACAACGTTTCACTAAATCTAATGATTTGGGATGGTCAAAATATGATTCTAAAAATAAATCTCTAAAGGACCTTGTTCCATTTTCTGTCCTCATTTCTGTTTCGTCCCATACAGATTTTGCTTTTGTTGAATCACGCCTATTTTTTTCATATACATTCCAATTTCCATCTGCTTTTTGCTTTGAAACAACTTGCGTTAAATCCAAATTACTTATTACAATATTTTTTTCTGCTTTTTCTTTACCCCAGCGCCAAACACTTTCTTTCCCTTGACTATTATATGGTCTGACTTCAATTCTATGTTTAACATCTCTTGTTAAACTTACACTACAATATTTATCGTCGCTTTCTGGATTGACATAAAAAGGATAAAATAAATTTGGTCGGTTTCCACTATGAAATTTAGGATTTCTATTTCTCAACTCTCTTAAATTATAGCCTCCTTTACTATCAAAATACTGAAATTCTGCGTTTTTGGGCAATTCATTAAATTCTGATAAATCAGATCTGGAATAAGCAAGGATATATTCATTTGTAATTGCAACCTGTTTATAATCCCTACCGCCGGGATTGACAATTGGAATAATTGTTGCTTCAAAATTCTCCTCTCCAAAAATATCATCACAAAGCAACTTCAAATTAGCTTGTTCATTGTCGTCAATGCTAATAAAAATCACCCCATCTTTGCTTAATAAATCTCTTGCTAACAAAAGTCGTGGGTACATAAACGAGAGCCAGCCATTGTGGCTTTTTTTGCTTTTGAAGCTAAAGTCCATTCGTTCAAAATCGCTTACGCTCAGGTTTGCCAAGCCCAATACTTCGGCTTCTTCTTTATCAAACTTGTCTGGATATACAAATTCATCACTCGTGGTGTTGTAGGGTGGGTCAATGTAAATACATTTTATTTTTCCGCTGTAATGAGTTTTCAATATTTTTAAGCTGTCGAGGTTATCGCCCTTTAATACAAGGTTTTGGGTGGTGTCAATACTCTTGCTCAATGTGGTGTTTAGTTGGAGTTCCTTTTCTGTTTTTTGTGCATACTTTGCCCTGGCAAAGTTTCGTCCCACAAAGTTGAGTCCGTAACCGTTTACTTTTTCGTCAACTGGCAAGCCCAAAACAGCTTTTAGTTCGTCTAATTTGAGTTCATTATCACGAATTACAGTTGGGTAGTTTTCTTTCAGAAAACTCAACAGTTTATTTTCGTTACTTTCTATTTCTATCACAGCATATCCTGCATTTATAAAATCGGTTGTATTTGCCATTGTGTATTTATGCATTAGTTATCAAACTTGCCAATTGAGTGGTGTTGATGCGTTCTTTAAATGAAATTTTAATTTTTTGATATTTGTAATACTCGTTAAGTGCCTCAAAGTATTTCTTTGCAAAATCTATCTTTGCTTTTTCATTTTGAGGAATAGAAGTAGAAGTTTTGTAGCCTTTGCTCTCAACAACTAGGAAAATTTTGTTGCCATCGGTGCTTTTTATAGCGTAGCAAAAGTCAGGATTGTATTCGCCCAAAGGTGTTTTGATTTTGAGACGTGGTAATTTGCCGAAAATTTCAATGCTATCAATATTCGGGTCTTGTTCTACAATTTCCAATTCAAAATCGCTATCGTATTCAATCACCTCTTCAAATACCCATCTACTTTTCAAACTAAAATCGGCACTAATATCTTTTTGAAATTTCCCTACACTTCCAGTATCTAAATAGGTTTTTCCATTCTCTGTTTTAAATACATTGGGCGAAATTATTCCGCTAATGCCGTCGTACTTTACGTTGGCTTTAATCATTGCCACCAGATTTTTGCGGATTATTTCGGTAATTTCTCGTTGTGCTTGAGCAGGATTGTTGCAAATCATTTTGTTTTTAAAATCGCCACTTAAAGCATTAAAAACCTTTACTATAAATGAAATAGGCGTTTTGGTATTGTTTGCCAACGTGCGAACCAATTCCAAATAATCAACTTTGCTTTTGTACGAAACTGTGTCGGTTAATTTTTCGGTAATTGAACCTTGTTCTCCAATTTTATTTACATTGAGTTCTGCACGAATGGTTTGCAATAAAATTTCATCAATTTTTACGGATTCAATGTCTGCTTTAATGTTCTGGATCAGTTGCTTTTCTTTCTCTTCGGTTAAATTATCAAGTATGTAAAAAGCATTTTTATTGATGGTATTCCACAATTCTTGAAACTCTTGGAGGTGTGTTGCCTTTATGAATATTTTCTTTTTCACCTTTGGGCTTTCGCCCTTCTGAACATATTGAGGGGCATCGGATGCAAACAAATTTTCTAAGGCTTTTTCTTGCTCTTGGGGCAGGTTTTGAGCTTTAAGAAGTTTAGAAAAGTCGGGCGATTTCTCATATATTTTTTGTCCGTCAACAATTGCTTTGCGTACAATCAATTTGTTGTCTTTCAACACATCGTCAATCAACGATACAACGGTATCATCATCAAAACCCGATTTTTCTTTCAGAATTTTGGTAAGCTCTTGTTCGGTAAAAGTGTCGGCAACAAAAAATGAATTGCTCAAAATCTCGTTTTGAATAGCCTCCACAAAACCATGTTCTTTGCTCGAAACCACTACATCGAGGTTGTTGATTTTCCAAAATGCTTCTTGGTCGTCATTTAAGGCTTTGAGTGTGTTGCGTTGCAAATTTTGATTTACAGAAATCCTCAATCCGCGCCCTATTTGTTGCAGTTTTGAGATTTCGCTTCCTTGATTGGATAACTTGCATAAAGTAAACACATTGGGGTTATCCCAACCTTCTTGCAATGCCCATATAGAAAAAATAAAACGTGTGGGACTTTCAAACGAAAGCAATTTCTTTTTGTCTCTCAAAATTTCGTCAACACCAGCTTTTACTTTATCATCAGCATTTCCTTTGTCGCCCGAAAAATATCCTTTGTGAACCTGCAACGTTCCATTTTCGTCAAAATCGTTTTGTAAGTATTTCTTGTAGTCGCTATCATCTGTCAACTGTTCACTGATAACTGTCAACTGTTTCTTGTATTCTTCTTCAAATATATTTTTTACTTTCGGATTTGCACCACGAAACAAACTTGTGTCACTTTCGATAAAAAACAAGCTAAGTGCTTTTATTCCTTGCTCAAACAATGCTTTCTCTTTCTGAAAATGTATTTTAATAGTTTCACGAATCATGGCTCGCAACGATTCGTCCGACAAAGAATAATTTACTTTTTCGATACTTTCATCAGCTAAAATTAGGCTGTCTTTGTTGATTTTCTTGATGCTTTTCCCATTGAAAATGGCACCAATTCCCAGTTCCCGTTTGGCAATTATTCCGTTAGTTAATTTACTAACAATGGCTTTTTTATTTTCAATACCAATCAATGTATCGGTATTTTCAACCACATCTTGTGTGTAAACCACAATTTTCTTTACCAAGTTTTGTCGGAAAGAAGAAATACTGTCTAAGATATATGCTACATTTGACAATGGTAAGCTGTCTTTCTTGCGTGGGAATGTGGCTCCAAAGCGCAAGTAGTAATTATCGAAACCCTCGAAATATTTTTTAAACGCATCGCCTTCAAAACGGTGAGGTTCATCCATAATCACAATTGGATGTAAGCGTTTCAAACATTCCAAATACGATTTTGGCGGTTCTTGATTATTGACAAATAATTCAGGATTGTTCATCTCGTTTTGCAACGGACGATTCAGGATATTATCACTACTGGCAAATGAGCTTGGTGTCATTACCAACACCGATAAATGTGCGGTGCCAATAAATTGTTTTACTGCCGAAATATTTCCACTTTCGTACACAAAGGTTTCAATCTCCTTTTCTCTTTCGTTGGCGTAGAAGGCTTTAAAGTATTCTTTTGTATCCTCTAAATTTGTTTTTGTTCCTTCACGAATTGGAACGGTTGGAATAAGTACGATGAATTTTTTATATCCAAAATTTTTGTTGAGTTCAAATATGGTTTTAATAAAGGTGAACGTTTTTCCCGTTCCGGTCTCCATCATTATATCAATGTTTCTGGAGTCTTTAACCGGAAATTTGTATTTATTTTGATTGTGGTGTGCAGTAAACACATCGCTAAACTCTTGGTGTTGGCGTAAGTTTTCAAAAAGGCTGGTAATATTGCTTATACAGTCATCTTGATACGACTGCAACTCATATTGAAATTGTTTGGTAATCATTGGCTTTTGCTTTCGCATCAGCCATTATTCAGGTAAGTTTTTAGTACGCTTTGGATGCAAAAAGCGCGGACAAAATCCTTACCCACGCACGAGGCCCTCAGAAAGCCCACACAAGAATGATAAGTCAAAAGCCCACGCCGTTTCCGTCGTGAGCATTCGCTCATTACTCCATTCTTGTGTGTTCGCTAAAAAAGAAATTTCTGAGGTTTCGTGCGTGCGAACAATAGCAGAATGCTATTTAATTAATATGTTGAAAATTAGTTTGTTCTTATTCTTTTAGTTTTTGAATATTGTTGTTATTTAAAAGCGATTTCATTTGCGAAATTGCCATTTTGTTTAATTCCATTAATCTTTCCGATTGCGATAATCCTTTGTGAATCAGTACTGCATTCATACTCTCCATGTTAGATAAAACTACCAATTGTTCAATATTGGCAGTATCACGTATATTGCCTTTCAAATCCAGGTTTTCAGTTCTCCATTGCTGAGCAGTTTTGCCAAACAATGCCATATTGAGCATATCTGCTTCATTAGCTTAAACATATCTTATTTGTATAGGAGTTAATTCTGCAGGTACCAGATTTTCTTTTATCGCATCTGTATGAATTGTATAATTTACTTTCGATAAAGTGCGCTGAAAATTCCATTCCAACTTAAGGCGGTCATTCTCATCGTCCTTAAGGCGCTGATACTCTTTAATTAAATATATCTTAAAACTCGGACTTAACCAACTCCCAAACTCAAATGCTATATCTTTGTGAGCAAAAGTACCTCCACCATATCTTCCTGCTTTCGAAATTATACCAATGGCATCAGTAGCTTCAATCCATTTACGTGGTGTAAGGTTAAAACTATTTAGACCAGCCTGACTTTTAAAGGTTACGAATTCGTTACCTTTAAAATTGGGATTATGTATTTCTTCCCATATCCCAATAAACTCCAAGGTGTTTCGATTTCGCATCCAACTATAAATCATTGAATCGTCACCAAAACCCCTTACCATATCTGTCAATGATATAAAGTCTGAGTCCTGATATTCAACTATCGTAACATGTGTACCTGTAACATTAATTTTCTTAGTTTTCACAGAATTTTATTAAGTCATTATATGATTTAATTGTGGCGAATATGCCATTATTAATAACTTTTGCAGAGACGCCATGCATGGCGTCTGTACTTATTCTTTTAGTTTTTGTATTTAAAATTGTTATTTTTCGTATGCCAAATACCCTATCGGCTTTATTGGCTTTTGATTTTTTTCGTTTTGGCTTGCCATTTCGGTCAAGGCCTGATAAATGTCGCTAAACTGCATATTGGTAATTTTCGAGTTCCACCCCAACTTGATGTTCGATTTTGGAATATCAAGTCAAATTCTTCGTTTGTAAGTTGAAACATATTTTTGTAGAGACGTGTCATGCCGCGTCTGTACGTGATATAATTTTCCAGCGTCAAAAGTAAAAAATTTAATCCATTTAACCAATATCGTTTTGGGAAAAATAAAAAGAAAAACGGCGTTGGGTTGCCAAAAACATCCAAATTGTCAAATTCCAGCAACTGTTTAGCTTTGCATATTTGTTTCATTACCGTAGTTGTAAGCCATTAAAATTATAAATAAAAAGTATTTAATCCAGAAACAAATCATATATAATCCATATCTTTAAGATACGGGTTATATATGGATTATATACGGGTTATATACGGGTTATATATGGATTATATAATAATATGGAGCGAATAAGGTGCGGAGTTGCAGGAAATATAAATGCAACGCAAAATACCCCACAACCAAGCAATTTTAACTTGCCGGGCTGCAGGGTAAGTAAGTGAAATTTATTATTGATATGTTTCTTTAATTATTTGCAATATGACCCCCAAACCCCCAAAGGGGGCTTTAAGACGCAGTGTATTTAATTTCTCGAATCTTTTGTGGAGAATATGTCTTAGCCCCCGCAGTTTATCCCGATATAATCGGGAGGGGTTGGGGGTCAGAATAAAACATATCATTAAATATCTTCAATTACTTA
>CAMDNO010000159.1 GCA_945902955.1 Porphyromonas cangingivalis | reverse complement strand
CAACGATATTATTAGCCTAACTAACAATATAGTAGTAACTTCGGAGCTATTGTTAGATAAAAATATCACTATCAATGGAAATGGGTATACTATTTCGGTACCCAATCCGGGATTAGACGATATGGGGAAGTTTACTACCGGAGCTTCTGAATTCAGGGTATTTACAATTTCACATGGTTTTACCGTAATTATGAATAATCTGACTATAAAAGGTGGAAATCTAACTTACGGCAATGGGGGTGCTATTCAAGTTATGTCAACTGCAATACTTAATTTGAACAATTGCATTATCAGTAATTCCAGAAATTCATATTCTGGAGGAGGTGGAGTTAGTAATGATGGAGTTGTATTTCTTAGCAATTCGTTGATATACAGAAATGCTGCCATTTATGGTGGGGGAGTTTTAAATCTGGGAACTATGTACGTGGAAAACAGCACGTTTTCTGAAAATAGATCTACTTCTGATGGAGGGGGAGGAGGTGCGTGCGAAAATCAGGGTTTTTTGTTTATCAATAACTCTACCATATCAAATAACCAAAGTACCGAAATTGGAGGCGGAATTAATAATATCGGTGGAACACTTTATATTGTAAACTCAAGTGTTACAGGCAATGTGGCTTATGGGGCAACTGAATATACCGGAGGAGGAATTGGTAATAATAGTGGCTGGGTTCATGCTGTGAATACGCTTTTTGCTCACAATTATCACATCCAAAGCGGAACAGTCGATCATCCAACTTCTTATGAGTTGGATGATATTAAGGCATATAGTCTTCAAGAGCAGGTAGATTTGTATTATTGTGTCTACCATGCCGCTCTGCCAGCAAGTGCAAATAATGTGATTGGAAATAAACAATATACAGGTTTACAAAATGGTACGGATGATACCATCTTTTCGGGCGGCTGATTGTCAAAAATTACCGACGGCTCGGGAACTGAAATTGGAACAGCAACATTATACAGACCTTTCTTATACAACAACAATGGCTCAGTAGCAACTACCATAAAACTTGGTAGTTACCTGTTACAAACCGCAAACAAAGGTACTCAAACTCGTTTCAGCAACAACAATAATGTTAATCCAACAGTAGCCTATTACGATAACACTTCCGAAAGCTGGGTTGATTTATTAAATGTGAGTACTTCGGGTCAATTAATTACCTCTGATCAAATTAGTGCTGCTCGTGCAAATCCACCCGTAGTGGGTGCTATTGAAACGGCAACAACCGAAAATCTGTATATGGTTAAAGTAAAAACAAGTACTTATGGCACAGTAAATGGCGGAACTTTCTTTGGAGATGTTTATGCTGCCGGAACTTCGGTTACTTTAACTGCCATTCCTAATGTAGGCAATCATTTTGTAAGATGGGATTATGTGGGAGCCGTTGGTGGTACAGGAACATCGTCATCATCAAATCCTTACACATTTACGGTGAATAAGGACACTACTTTAGTGCCGATTTTTGCAACGAATGTAAGTGGTTATTATATTACTTACATTGGAAACGACAATACAAGCGGTGTAGCACCAGCAACAAATTCGTATAGTGAGCCAGCAACTATTTTGCCTACAGGAACTTTGGCAAGAACGGGTTACAGTATCGAAGGATGGAATACAAATGCAAATGGCTCTGGTACCGATTATGCTGTTGGGTCGACTTATTCGGCAGGAACAAATCTTACTTTATACGCTAAATGGACTAAGAATACTGCTATTATACCCAATGCAGCAACAGAAATTAGACGAAAAACAGCCACCATAGGTGCCACTATTACTCCGCCCGAAGCGGTTGTAATTGATAGAGGAATTGTTTGGAGTACCTCTCCAAATGTTACTATTTCTGATCATAAAACTTCGGAAGGTGGTTTAACTGCTGGATCTTTTTCGATAAATTTGACTGGATTAACACCAAGTACAACGTTTTATTACAGGGGTTATTTTACAACTGCTGCCGGAACTACATTATCCGAAGAATCCAGTTTCTCTAATGTGCCAATTTTTACGGGTACAGGTTATTGGGACGATGCTGCAAGATGGAATGTGCAGGAAATTCCAGGATATTCCGAGGAATCAATTTATTTAGATAGTCCAATAATAGATGGAATTTGTACTATGGCAAATACAAACCCGATTTTTTGGATTTGTGAAAATCTGACAATTAATGCAACTGCAAAACTTATTATAAACCCTTCGCAAACATTGTTAGTCGCCGGTGCAATTACCAATAATGCAAATGCTGCTGGATTAGTAATTAAATCAAGCTCATCATTACCAAATGCTTCTTTATCCTTTAAGTCTGGTTCGCCAAGAGCAATAGTAGAGATGTACTCAAAAGCGTTTTGGGATTTAACTAAGCCTGAAAATAGTAAATTTCATTGGCAGTTTTTTGGCATTCCTGTTAAAACCTTGTCGTATTCAAGTGCATTCAGCAATTGCTTTGTGAGAGAACATGATGAGTCAGCTAATTTAGATAGAGATCTTTGGGTAATGCAAGGTTCAGGTTCAGTTCTAACTTCGGGTACTGGTTACGAAGTAGTTCAACAAAGCCCCAAAACGTATCAGTTTGTAGGCGAGTTAACGAATGAGAATTTTGTGCGCACACTAGCTCATACTTCAAATAGTGTTTTTCCCGGGCAACATATTTTTGCGAATCCATATACAATGGGAATTGATATTCGTTCAATTCAATTTGGTGCAAACACTGAACAATCGGTTTACTTATTCAATACTGGTACTTATAATCAATGGCTCAATGAAGAAGGGGTAAATTATGGAAACTCGAGCACTGCAGCCGGACAATATACTGTTTCAACTCCAAATACCATTAATGAGTTAGGCGTGCCCAAACAAATTCCTTCCATGCAGGGATTTTTGGTAAAAACGCAGAATGGTATGGCGGGTTCTATTTTTATCTCCTATTTAAACACAGCGCAAGCTATTTCTGAGTTACAGCGTGTGCGTGGAAATAAAACAGCTGATTCATCGTCCGTAAAAGTGGTTACAAGAATTGATTTAAAGGGCAGTCATTATGCCGATTGCGTGTGGATATTCTCCGATTCGACCTGTACGCGTAAATTCGATAATGGATGGGATGGATACAAAATGAAAGGTGCGCCCACAAATTTACAACTGTATGCCACCGAAGCCGATGGCGATTATCAAATTGATGCTGTTAAAGATATAAACGAAACCTATCTTGCGTTTCAAGCTGGTAAGGATACGGTTTTCACACTTACATTTACCAATAAAAATCTGGAAACACGTTATGCAGGTATTTTTTTGATCGATTTGGTTACCAATCAAATGGTTGATGTATCGGCAAGTGGTTCCGAATATCATTTTAAAGCTTACAATACGCCCGAACCCATAGTTCGTTTCAAGATAATAACAAAACCAACTGCAATAAGCACATCTACTACTAAAGCATTGAAAGTATTCAGCACAAAAGAAGTGCTTGTAATTGATAATCAGAGTAGTCTTGCGGGTAATTTTGATCTTTACACGGTTTCCGGTTCGCTTGTCAAAACGGGTGTTTTTGCAACAAATGGAATAACGACAATCGCCACAAAAGGCTTACCAACAGGAACTTATATTATAAAAGCTACGACTTCGGGCGAAAAAGTAACTGAAAGAGTAATTATTTTTTAGACATTGCTTGCCAAGTCAAGTTGCTCTTTTTATCTCATTTTAAACCAGATAGCCATCATAAAGTTTATGCATTCAATTAATTCCCTACTCTCCAGTTAGTTTAAGAGATGTATTAATGCGTTTGTTATCAAGCACTTATATTTAATCTGAAAAGATTAAATGCTAATATCAAACACCATTAAGGATAAATGTTATTTTTTTCGTCTGTATAATTAAATTTAATACACAGACATGAGAAAAACAATATTTATCCAACTTATAATTATTTTCCCCTTCTTATTTGTTCAACAATCGAATGCAGTATCCATAAAATCAGATTTTATCGGTTCCCAAAAGCTCTATTATGGTGCTGCTTACTATCCCGAAGTTTGGCCCGAATCGGAAATTGATAAAGACATAGCGCGTATGAAAGCGCTTAAAATGAACGTGATGCGCATAGGTGAGTTTTCGTGGAGTAAAATGGAACCTGCTGAGGGTAAGTACGATTTCGGCTGGTTACACACCATAGTTGACAAACTACAAGCTAATGGCATTGATGTAATTTTGGGAACACCCACTGCCACACCGCCCGCTTGGTTAGCTGTAAAGCATCCAAAAATATTTTTAATAAACGAAAATGGTTTGCAAATGACACACGGCGGACGCCGAAATTGTAGTTATACGAGTAAAATTTACCGCAATTATAGCCAAAAAATTTGTGAACGAATGGCGCAAGAATTTGGCAACAAGCCCGGCGTTATTGGTTGGCAAACCGATAATGAATTTTCGCTTACAGCCGATTATAGCACGGAAACTAAAAAGCAGTGGGTAAGCTGGTTGAAAAAACGCTACACTACTATTGATAATTTAAACCAACTTTGGTGTACCGATTTGTGGAGTCAAACCTACTCAAAATTTGAACAAATACCCATGCCAGCTTCTAAAGTGTGGCATCATCCTTCATTGCGATTTGCTTGGGCTGCATTTACCAACGATATGATTGTCGAATTTCAGGATATTCAGTTGGCAGCCATTCGTAAATACTCCAAACTGCCCATTACGCACGATGGAATGCCACAGCAAACAGTTGATTACGAGAAGCTTTTCAAAAATCTCGATTATACTTCCACCAACAATTACCACAGTTTTGAGGCGTATGATTTGATTCAGAGCAATTACGACCGTTTGCGTGGACAAAGGATGGGCTTTCATTGGCTTTTCGAAACGGCTCCAAATTTTTCGGGCGGTGGCGACAAAGGTCAAACATGGTACTTGCATCAAATTCCTGGAAGCATGAAAGCTGCTTTGTGGATGAATTACGCTTCGGGCGGACAAGGCGCTATGTTTTGGTTGTGGCGACAACACCGTGCCGGACAGGAAATGGTGCATGGTTCGGTCGTTTCGGCATTTGGTGGTGAAGTATCAAATTATCAGGAAATAAAAGAGTTAGGCGAGGAGTTAGATAAATCGTCGGATTTTTTAATGAATAATCCTGTAGCAAAAGCTGAAGCGGCCATTTTATATAGTCACCAGTCGGAAATAGGTTTCAAATTCGAAGAATATGCCAGCGGCATTAATTATTATTGGGACTGGACCTATCGTTTTTACCGCGCTATGGCCGATGCGCATATTTTTAGGGATGTGATTTATTCGTCGGCTGATTTGAGTCAATATAAACTAGTTTTCATACCTTTAATGCCTGTTATTTCCGATGAATTTCAAAACCGATTAAAAACGTGGGTAGAACAAGGTGGAACGCTGGTTTTAGGTCCGCAAAGTGGGTATCGCAACGAAGAATGGGCGCAGCACACCAATCATTTTCTGGGTAAAATTGAAGATTGGAGTGGCATTAATGTAAAAACCATTATTCCTATTGGTGCCAAACGCCGTGCTGAAGAAATGCCATTTATGATTGATTATGCCACTGATTTAAACATTGAACAGTCGGAAGCTTCGCTTTGGAGCTTGGCTTTACAAAGTAAAAACGGAAAGGTGCTAGCCAATTACAAGGGTGGTGCGCACGATGAAAAGCCTGCTGTAATTGAAAATACGGTGGGCAAAGGACAAGTAATACTGTTGGGAACCGACCCCGGAAAGCCAGCATTGAAAAAACTATTGCTGCATGCAGCCGAAAAATCGAACGTAAAACCATTGGCAACAGGCGATGAGCAAGTGGTGATTGTGCCACGCAAAGGTAAAGAAAGTGGTTTTGTAATGGTGAACTTATCGAAAAATGTGAAGAAAATTTCATTGAATACGAATGCTGTTACATTTGAAAATATTCTACTGAATACTAAAATTACCAATAAGGAATTTGAGTTAAAACCCTTTGAAGTTTTGGTTTTAAGAACCCCTAACCCCTAAAGGGGAATAATTATCGGTATTCTTGATTATCTTTTTCGCATGAAAAAACTCAGTATAGCATTTCTGTTATTTTTATTGTCGGTTTCAGTCTCGGCTACCGATATTTTATCGCGTACCAGTGTGTTTTGGGGCACCGATGGAGGCAATGTTTTTCCGGGTGTTTCGGTACCGTTTGGCATGGTAAAACTGGGTCCCGAAGTGCGTGCAGCATGGCAACCTACCTCGGGCTACGTTTCTAACGAAGCTATTGTGGGCTTTAGTCATACCCGCACGAGTGGAACTGGAGGGTCGCCGCGTTACGGCAATTTCCTCTTTATGCCACAGGTGGACAGCATGCGGTTGAATGGATATTACAAATACTCAAAACTCAACGAATCGGGCTATCCTGGTTATTATACAGTAACTCTAAAAGATAGAGATTGCTATGTAAAAGCGGAACTTACTGCCAGTCAAAAAGTGGGTTATCATCGGTATACTTTTTCGAAAAAATACAGTGAGACGAATGCGTTGAATGCCAATGTGGTCATCGATGTTTCGAACACGCTCACACGCATCAACAATGGAATGCCCGGCACGTACTGGACAAACGGCTATGTGAGTATTTTGTCGCCCACAACGCTCGAAGCAAGTATAAGCTGCGAAGGCGGTTGGGGTGGACTCAATCCCTATACCATTTATTGCTATATAGAATTCGATAAGCCATTTAGCACTTCGGGTATTTGGTTGGATGGCAAAACCATTAATCGAAAAAGTCTGGCAATAACGAACCCCGAAAAATCACAGAAGCGCTTTGGTGCAATGATTTCGTTTGCAGGCACTTCGGGCATGGAGGTGAATTGCAAAGTTGGCTTGTCGCTGTTGAGCTACGAGGCTGCCATGCTCAATGCCCGTAATGATGGTAAAAAAGGATTCGATGAGATTTTGGCTGACGCGGAAAACTTATGGACGGACAAATTGCAAAAAATACAGACGAAAGGTGGCAGTGTGTTGGCACAACAACTCTTCAGAAGTGCGCTACGCAACACCATGTTGATGCCAACCAACGTAACAGGTGAAGTGCCGGGCTGGAATCCGAATGTACCCCACTACTGGGATTTTTATTGCGTATGGGATGTGTTTAGAGCCACCATGCCACTTTACACTTTGGTATGGCCCGAAAGGCAGCGCGAATTTGTAAAAACGCTGCTCGAAATTTACAAGCAACGCGGTTATTTGCCTGATGCCTGGATAGCGGGCGATTATGCCATGATGCAAGGTGGAAGCAATGCTGATGTGGTATTGGCCGATGCAGTTGTGAAAAAAATGGGTGGATTCGATGTACACCTGGCATTGGAGGCTACACGTAAAAATGCTGAAATACAACCCGAAAATCCGCAAATTCGTGGAAGATATGCCAACGATTATAACAAATATGGCTATATATTGCCAGGAAAAGTAGCTGGAACAGTTTCGCGCACCTTGGAGTATGCTTATAACGATTATTGCATTGCCCAAATAGCGAAGTCAGTTGGCGAACATCAATTGGAAAAAAAATATAAAAATCAATCATTGAACGTTTTCAATCTTTTTCACCCCGAACAAGAAATGTTTTGGGCAAAAGACAGTATTGGGAAATGGATGCCCGATTTTACACCCGTTTCAAAGCGCAAAGACCATTGGAACGACCCCTATTTTTACGAAGGTGGCTCGCAAATATATTCTACTTACGTGCCACATGCCATGCAAACACTGATTGATAAACACGGTGGAAGCAAAAAATACATTGCTTATCTGGATAAATTGTTTGATAGTGGCGTTTTTGGAATTGAAAACGAACCCGAATTTCTGATTCCGTATCAATATATATATGCCGGCGACTATCCATCGACAGCACGCCGTGTGCGCGATATTTTGACAAAAGTGTATCAGCCCGGTTCGGCAGGAATTCCAGGGCAAGACGATTCAGGCTCTATGTCGGCTTGGTATGTATTTAGTGCTATGGGCTTTTTTCCGGTTGCCGGACAAGATTTGTATCTGATAGGAACACCACTTTTTGCCGAATCAACAATTCAACTCGAAGGGAATAAACAATTCCATATTATTGCAAAAAATCATGCTGCAAAAAATATTTATGTGGTGGGCGCAACGCTCAATAGGCGTAAACTCAACAGAGCCTGGTTCAAACATTCTGAAATTAGTAAAGGCGGAAAATTAGTGCTCGAAATGAGTGCTACACCTAACGACTGGGGAAAATCGAATTTGCCGGCATCGGTTACAAAAAAATAAATCGGTCGTCGCTTCCGCTTTGGCGGAATGTACCATATTCGACTTGTAGTAAAATTTAAAACGTTATTTCAATGAAAAAACAAATATTGCTTCTCTCATTTTTTGCTGCTTTTATTTTTCCATTTGCATTTTCAACCGAAATATCAAACAATTCGCTGCCTTTGGTAGGCGGTCAGGTAATTATTGAGAAAGGACAATCTCCCAAAGAGATTGAGTCGCTTTTCGTGATGTTGAAAAACAACAATATGGATATTTGCCGTATCCGAATGTTCGAATCGTATATGCACGACGGCAATGGAAAGTGGGATTTTTCAACCTTTGATATTGCTTTTAGAGCTGCCGAACGCAATAGTATTGCCATTATTGCTACACTCTTTCCCATGGTGGAATTTACCAATATTGGTGGTTTTAAATTCCCCGAATCCGATGAGCAATTGGCTTCTATTTCAGAATATATCCGGCAGGTTGTAGCGCATTTTAAGCCCTACAAATCGCTTTATGGTTGGGTGTTGATGAACGAAATAGGTAGCGGAAAAGCGCCTTTTACTAAATCACTTACGGCTCAAAAATTTGTAGAGTGGAAGAATGCTGATACTGTAAAAGCTTTTAATACAGCAGGGAAGCCCATTATGCAATTTCAGCAAGAACGGTTTTTGCTCGATTACAATAGTTGGTATTTAACTTGGTTGGCAAGCGAAGTGAAAAAGTACGATGCCACAAGTCATTTGCACGTAAATACCCATGCCATTTTTGATACTTATGCCGAATACGATTTTACAAAATGGCGCAGCATATTGGATAGTTTTGGGGGTTCGGCGCATGCAAGTTGGCATTTTGGAAATTTCACACGCAACAACTACCATTACGCCATGGCTGCCAATAGCGAAATTATTCGTTCGGGTGCTGGGGCTAAACCTTGGATAATGACAGAATTACAAGGTGGAAATAATTTGTGGAGTGGCGGCATTCCTATGTGTCCCACCAAACAGGAAATTGAACAGTGGATGTGGACCATCATTGGTTCGGGTGGAAAAGGCATGGTATTTTGGTCGCTTAATGCACGGTCGTCGGGCATCGAAGCCGGCGAGTGGGCATTGCTGAATTTGCTGAACCAACCCACCGACCGAATGGAAATGGCTGGAAAAGTGGCTGGGATTCTGAAAAATCGCGCCGACCTTTTTGCAACAGCCAAAGAATACGAATCAGGTGTGAATATTTTGTACACCCGCGAATCGTTGTGGTGCGAGCGCAGAGCCGAAACAGCCGGAGCTAATTATGCAGGACGTTTGCCGGGTGGTGCTATTCGCTCTGCCATAGGTTTTTTCGAAACTTTTGCACAACTCGGCATTCAAACCAACTTGAAATGCATCGACGAATTTGATTTTACGGCGACTAATAACAAAGGAAAAGTGATTATTTTGCCACATCAAATTGCGTTACCTTCAAAACACACAAAATCGTTGGAGCAATTTGTGGCAACCGGTGGCACTTT
>CAMDNO010000158.1 GCA_945902955.1 Porphyromonas cangingivalis | reverse complement strand
CACACAGTGCTTTGGAAAATAAAAGAAGAAAAAGATGCTATCTATCTGAAAGAAGATTTTTCGGATGCTGACGGACTTCGTGCTTCGGAATTAGAAGATAAATTTAGCGAAATGAACGGTTGGAATGCTGAAAGCGATGCAGCATCGCTGTTGAGTGGATTGGGCATCAAAGAAAATCTTCATTATCAACTTATGAAAGAGTTGAGTGGTATGGAAAAAGTACGCGTTCTGTTGGCACGTGCGCTTTTCGGAAAGCCGGATAACTTACTACTCGATGAGCCAACCAACGACCTTGATGTAGAAACAGTAATGTGGCTCGAAAACTATTTGGCGAATTATGAAAATACAGTGTTGGTTGTTTCTCACGACCGTCACTTCCTCGATGCAGTAAGTACACATACGGTAGATATTGATTTTGGCAAAGTGCAACTTTTCCCCGGCAACTACTCATTTTGGTACGAATCGAGCCAGTTAGCCCTTCGTCAGCAACAGAATCAGAACAAGAAAGCCGAAGAGAAAAAGAAAGAGTTGGAAGAATTTATTCGCAGATTTAGTGCCAATGTGGCTAAATCGAAACAAGCTACCAGCCGTAAAAAAATGCTCGAGAAGCTTAATGTGGACGAAATTCAACCTTCGACACGTAAATATCCGGGAATTATTTTCACCCCCGAACGTGAACCCGGAAATATGGTGCTCGAAATTGCCGGATTAGGAAAAACGCTTGAGGATGGAACTGTACTCTTTAAAGATGTGAATTTTAATGTGGAGAAAAATGATAAAATTGTCTTTTTATCGCGTGACCCACGTGCCATGACTGCCTTTTTCGAAATTATTAATGGCCATGATAAAAACCACGAAGGAACATATAATTGGGGAATAACCATTACACACGCTTACCTCCCACTCGACAACTCGGAATTTTTCAATACCGATTTGAATTTGGTAGATTGGCTCGGACAATACTCAAATGACACACTGGAATCGTTTATTCGTGGCTATTTAGGGAAAATGCTTTTTGCTGGCGAAGAAATTTACAAAAAAGCAAGTGTACTTTCGGGAGGAGAAAAAATGCGCTGTATGATTTCGCGTATGATGCTTAAAAATGCCAATGTAATGATACTTGATTCGCCGGCCAACCACCTTGACCTTGAATCAATTCAAGCATTTAACAACACACTTGTGAACTTTAAGGGAAATGTATTGATGGCATCACACGACCGTGAATTTATTCAAACCGTTTGTAACCGTATAATTGAGCTTACACCCAATGGTATTATCGACAAGCAAATGGATTACGACGACTATGTGGTTTCGGAAGATATAAAAATTATTCGCGACCGCTTGTACAAAAAATAAATATCAGACAATCAGGCTACCTATTTGGTAGACAGCGAAAGCTAATAGCCAAGCTAAACCAGTGGTATATACCATTGTAAACACTGCCCACCGCCAATTGGCTTCTTTGCGAATAGCAGCAATGACCGCTACACAAGGGAAGTAAATAAGTACAAACAGCATAAACGAAATAGATGCAAGTGGCGAAAACACATCACGGCCTTTCAATGCGCCGCTGCTGTGTTTTTGTTCTTTTATACGATTCTTTAACGTTTCGGTATCGTTTGCTGTATTTCCCTGTGAATGATAAAGCACTCCCATAGTGCTTACCACCACTTCTTTGGCTGCCAAGCCGGTAAGTATACTCACTCCCATTTTCCAGTCGAATCCCAAAGGAGCAATTACTGGCTCAATTGCATGACCAAGTTGGCCAATATAGGATTTCTCCTGTTTTTCGGCAAGCTTATCAAGTTCCAACGATTCGGTATTTTGTATTTTTTGCTCTATAGTCAATTGATTATTTTGAGCCACTTTAGCTATTTCCGATTTATAATTTTTGCTGTAAGATATATTTGTAGGAAAATAACCTAAAGCCCAAATTAAAATTGAAGCTACAAGAATAACACTCCCCATTTTATTGAGGTATTCGCGCCCTTTGAACCACATGTGTTTTGTTGAATTTTTAAGTGTAGGGCGACGATAAGGAGGAAGTTCCATTACAAAAGGCACCTCTTTTTTAACAAATGCAATTTTTTTTAGAATTAAAGCAGTAACGATAGCTAAAATGATTCCCGTCATATAAATACCAAAAAGCACAAGTCCTTGATTTTTTGGAAATACAGCAGAAATAATAAGCACATATACCGGAAGCCTTGCACTGCACGACATAAATGGCGTAATAAGCATCGTCAAGACTCTATCTTTTTTATTTTCGAGAGTTCGCGTAGCCATAATAGCAGGTACATTACATCCAAAACCCATTACAAGTGGAATAAACGATTTGCCATGTAATCCAATTTTATGCATAAGTTTATCCATTATAAAAGATGCACGTGCCATGTAGCCGGAATCCTCCATGAGTGAGATAAAGAAAAATAAGATAAGGATATTAGGTAAAAAAACAATTACACCTCCCACACCACCAATTATACCGTTTACAAGCAAATCGCGGAGAGCACCTTCGGGCATACTTGTCTGTACCCACGAGGAGAATAATCCTACGCCCGCATCAATCCACTTCATCGGAAAACTACCAAGTGTAAAAGTGGCTTGAAACATTGCCCACATAAAGAAAATAAATATTGGAAATCCTAAAAAACGATGAGTTAGAATATCATCCCATTCGCGCTTAACTTTTCTTTTATCGGGGTTTGCTTCGCTGTAAGTTTGTTTAAGGGCACCATCTATAAATCCATATTTGGCATCAGTAAGAATTGTTTCTGATTTTTCTTTGAACGCTTTCTCTAATTTTGAAACTGCTTGTTCTGCTACAAGTTTTATTTGTTTAAAATTTTGGAATTGCTCGAGGTCTTGAAGCATCGTTTTGTCCGTTTCGAGCAATTTAATAGATATAAATCGAGACGAAAATTTATCTCTGATTTTCGGATTAGTCCAAATTTCTGTTTGAATAGCATGAATCTGATTTTCAATTATTTCACCATAATTAATATGGATATGACGAACTATAGGATCGCGATCTTCGTATACATCTATTAGCTTTTCGAACAATTCATCTATTCCTTTTCCTTTGGGAGCAGTAGTAGGAATAATTGGAATTCCAAGCATTTCGCCCAAAGACTTGAAATCAAACTTTACTTGTTTTTTTTCCAACTCGTCGAACATATTTAAGGCAATAACAACCTTGATATTCATATCAATAAGCTGTGTAGTGAGAAATAAATTTCTTTCGATATTAGAAGCATCAACTACATTGATAATAATGTCCGGCAATTGCTCTGTTATATGTTTTCGCACATACAGCTCTTCAGGCGAATACTCAGTAATGGAATAAGTACCCGGCAAATCGACTAAACGAAATATATAGTCGCCCTTTTTTATTTTCGCTTCTTTGGCACCTACAGTAACGCCACTATAATTACCAACCCTTTCGTGTGAGCCAGTAGCAAAATTAAATAGCGTTGTTTTTCCGCAATTAGGGTTTCCAACCAACGCTACATTTATAGTTTTACCTTTAGCGAGTGCCGAACGCTTTAGTGTTTCTTCATCTATAACACCATTAAATATGCTTTCATTTTGTTGAATATATTCAGATGCAGAAACAACTTCTATCAATTTTGCCTCGCTGCGACGAAGAGATACATTATAACCCAAAATTTCATATTCTACAGGATCGAGCAAAGGTGCATTTTTAATAACTTTCACCCTTTTACCTTTCACAAAGCCCATCTCGGTAATACGCTTACGGAAAGCACCGTGGCCTAAAACTTTTGCAATATAAGCTTCGCTACCAGTCTCTATTTCTGATAAATATTTTGTGTTATTTGACATTTTATTTTTTTTAATAAAACTATTCTCCCTAAACTTATGTCAGTAAATATCGGAATAAACAGTACGAGAATAAATGATAAACAAGCTAAACAGTTTTGTGTTTAAAAATGTACACAAAATTAATGATATTAAATTAAAATGGAGCATAGAATCGACTATATATCCTTAAAATACCTACATATAGGTATGTGGTTTAAAGCAAAATATTTATCTTTGACAAAAAATATAAAATGAATCAGCCACATTTAGGTATTTATCTCAACAATTCTTCTGATAAGAACAAGATAATATCACAATTAACTGACAATGAGTCGTTTGCGAAAAGTATAGATTTGAATAAAAAAAGTGGATTACTATTTTCTGTTCGAACTATTGAAAAATTAATTGATGATGAATTTCGACATGATTGTGTAATTGTTAATACAGAGAAGAATGCATCATTAAGTACAATGTCCAGTGGCCAACAAAAAAGCGCACTTCTCTCCTACCTTATAGCTCAAAAGCCAGATTATTTAGTGTTGGACGATGTTTACAGCAATATTGACAAAGCAACACAAGAGAATATTTTGCATGAGTTGACAGCGCTATCGAAAACCACATTAATTATCCAATTATTTTTTAGAAAATCCGACCTATTGCCATTTATACAAAAAGTACTTACAATCGACGATAACAACAATATAATAACAGACCAAAGTAAAGAAAAATTTGAACAACAATTTATTAAAACAGATGGTAAAAATCATCGATTCAGTCTTCCAAATTTATATGTTTCAAATTCAACTTCCAGCGATCCTTTAATAGAATTAAATTCAATATCAGCAAGCTATGACGAAAAGCAAATTCTAAACAATATTAATTGGACTATTCGAAAAGGGGAATTTTGGCAATTAGTTGGCCCTAATGGTTCGGGCAAAAGCACCTTGATAGGTATGATTTGCGGAGATAATCCCAAAGCCTACAATCAGAACATGTTTCTTTTTGGCAGAAAGAAAGGAAGTGGTGAAACTATTTGGGATATAAAGCGTCAAATTGGTTATTTCACACCCAATATGATGCTGAGATTTATACGAAATGAAACTGTAGAAAACATGATAATATCCGGATTGAACGACTCTGTGGGATTATACATTGAACCTACCGACCTACAAAAAGACATTGCTAATAATTGGATAGAAATGTTGGGAGCTTCGTTCCAAAACAAAAATTTTCAGCAATTATCAGTTGGACAGCAACGAATGGTAATGGTGGCACGTGCCATGGTGAAACACCCACCTTTACTTATTCTCGACGAGCCAACTATAGAATTAGACGATCAAAACAGCGCCCTTTTTATAGAGATGGTGCATACTATTGCTAACGAAAAGCAGGTTGCAATTATTTATGTTTCGCATCGCGAGGAAGAAAATTTAAAACCCCAAAAGATATTCGAACTTGTACCATCAAGTAATGGCTATACAGGGATTGTAAAATAAAATCCCGCCATCAAATTTAAACTTTTGATGACGGGAGTTAAATCATACTTAAAATAAATATTTTATTTTTTTATGGCCTCCAATGCTTTTTGAATTAACTTTGGAACTTCAACTGGTAATCGAGCCACAGGTACACCAATAGCTTCGAAGGCAGCAATTTTCTCTTCGGCTGTACCGCTTCCACTCGAAATAATAGCTCCGGCATGACCCATACGCTTACCTGCAGGCGCAGTCTGTCCGGCAATAAAGGCAACAACAGGTTTAGTAACATGCTCTTTAATATATTGTGCAGCACGTTCTTCGGCATCACCACCAATTTCACCAATAAGCACAATGGCTTCAGTTTCAGGGTCGTTCTCAAACATTTCAAGTAATTCTTGATAATACAACCCCGCTACAGGGTCGCCACCAATACCAACACAGGTACTTTGGCCTAAACCATTCTGAGTTAAGAGACTAACCATCAGATAAGTAAGCGTTCCACTTCTACTCATTAGTCCTACATTTCCTTTTTTGAAAATATTAACGGGCAAAATACCAATCATTGACTCTTCCGGAGTAATTAATCCGGGACAATTAGCCCCAATTAGTTGAACACCTTTTTTGTTTAAATAATTCGTAGCTTTTACCATATCTACAGTAGGTACTCCTTCCGAAATACATATAACGAGTTTGATTCCACCATCAGCAGCTTCGAGTATAGCATCTGCGGCATAAGGCGCAGGAATAAAAATGATCGAAACGGTAGCACCGGTTGCAATTACTGCATCCTCAACCGTATTAAAAACAGGAACATCGTGCACGGTCTGACCAGCTTTTCCTGGCGAAACTCCAGCGACTATATTTGTTCCATAATCTACCATTTTACCGGTATGGAAACTACCATCACGACCTGTAATGCCTTGTACAAGGACTTTTGTATCTTTATTAATTAATATGCTCATCTTTTATTAGATTTTTTTTGTTTTGTTGTTCTAAGTTATTTGTTTGTATTTTTCTATAAACTGTCAACTATGAACTATAAACTTTTAACTAAACGTATAGCTTCTTGAGCAGCTTCGCTTAACGAACCAACAATTGGTAAATTATGTTCTTTAATAATTCTTAAACCTTCTTCGGCATTTGTACCCGATAGACGAATAACAATTGGAATTTCGACTTTTAACTGTTCGAGAGCAGCTACTAATCCTTTAGCCACATCGTCGCATCGTGTAATTCCACCAAAAATATTAATCATTATAACTTTAACATTTTTGTCAGACATCAACAAATTCATTGCATCAATAACCTTTTGTGGACTTGAACTACCACCAATATCGAGGAAATTTGCAGGATTACCACCAAAATGCTTAATAACATCCATCGAAGCCATTGCCAAGCCTGCTCCATTTACCATACAACCAATATTTCCATCGAGACGAATGTATGTTAAGCCACTTTCTTTAGCCGAAATTTCTTTCTTTTCGTCTTCGGTAGGTTCATTTAATGCTTCAATTTTGGGTTGACGATAGAGTGCATTATCGTCAAAATTCATTTTTCCATCGATAGCAGAAAGTTTTCCTCCATCGGTAATTACAAGTGGATTAATTTCGACAATAGAAGCATCTGTTTCTATAAAAATTTGATATAATTTTTTGAAAATATCAGCAGCTTGTTTAACTAAAGTAATGTCGGTAAACAATTTAAAAGCAATTTTACGAGCCATAAAATCTGTCATTCCCAAATCAGCATCAATAGGAATTTTGTGAATAGCATCAGGGTTTACTTTAGCCACCTCTTCAATTTCGACACCACCTTCGGAACTTGCCATAAACAATACCGATTTCGTATTTCGGTCAATAGTAAGCCCCACATAGAATTCTTTCTGGATTTCAACGGCATCAGCAACCAACACTTTTTCGACTGTAAGGCCCTTAATATCCATTCCTAAAATTTGTTTGCCCGCTTCAACAGCAGCTTCAACTGTTTTGGCAAGCTTTACTCCGCCAGCTTTTCCTCGTCCGCCAACCAAAACTTGTGCTTTAACTACTACCATACGATTCAACTCGCGCGCAGCTTTTTCTACCTCTTCAATTGTGTAACACAAAATATCGTCGGGAACTGGAATTCCATATTCTCGAAATATTTGACGTGCTTGATACTCGTGAATCTTCATTAGCTTTTATTTATTTACAATTTATAAAATAATTTTGTTTAATTAGAACCTTTAACAGATTTGCAAGGGTAGTTGTTTACCAAAAAATGTATTTATTTGCACTTTTGCACTCTTTTAACAATTTGTGCCCACGATTCGCCATTCCGGCATGCTTGAATCAGTTTTTTCACATCGGTTCTGCAATTTCATCCCATAGAATACTACTTAAAAACGTTGCAAATAATGAATTATTTAAAGAATAAATAATTGTATCTTTGCCACGCAAAAATTAAAAAAAACAGGATAAATAAATTTAAGAAATGAAACCAACACTTACACAATTAATTACAGAAGGCAAAACATTAGTTTCTGACGGAGCTTGGGGAACTTTTTTACAAGCTAAAGGTTTAAAACCGGGCGAATGTCCCGAGTTGTGGAATATCGAAAACCCGGAAGCTGTGCTCGACATTGCCCGTGGGTACATTGCTGTAGGTGCCGACACCATTGAAACAAACAGTTTTGGAGGAAATTATTTCAAATTGAAAAATTTTGGACTTGAAGGTCGGGTTTATGAAATTAACAAACGAGCAGCCGAATTATCGCGCGAAGCAGCCGGAACAGATAAATATGTACTCGGCTCCATTGGGCCAACAGGTAAAATACTGATGATGGGCGATGTTACTGAAGAAGAACTTTACGATGCATTTAAAGAGCAAGCAATTGCATTGTACGATGGTGGTGCAGATGCATTGGTAATTGAAACCATGACCGCCATTGACGAAGCCGAAATTGCAGTGCGCGCGGCGCGTGAAAACACGCCTTGCGAAGTAATTTGCACCATGACATTCGACTATCTGACGACCGGCGAATATCGCACCATGATGGGTGTTTCTCCCGCCGAAATGGTTACAGCACTTACCGCAGCCGGGGCACATATTGTTGGTGCAAACTGTAGTAACGGTATGGAAGGAATGATTCGTATTACCGAAGAAATCAGGTTTGAAAATCAGGAAATTCCAATTTTAATACATGCCAATGCCGGTATGCCCGAACTACACGACAACTGTACAATCTTTCCTGAATCACCTGAAATGATGGCTGGATTTGCTCAAAAATTAGAAAAAGCCGGTGCCAATATTATAGGCGGTTGTTGCGGTACAACTCCTGCACATATTCATAAATTAGTGGAAGTTCTAAAGAAATAATAAGTTAAAAACTTGCATAAGAAATGGACTTGCATCGAAACGATGTGAGTCCATTTTAAAATATTTAAATAATTATTTTTTTAGTTACAACTTTACCATTGCAGTTAACTTTCACAATATATATTCCTGATTTTAATGGCTTATTAATAGCAGTAGTATTTCGTGTAATAATCTGACTGATAATTTTTTGCCCTATTGCATTATAAATAATCACTGTTACTTTATCTTCCAAAAAGTCCTTGCAATTCACCGCAATCTGATTATTTAAATCCTTAAACACCACTACGTTGGATTCGAAGTTTACTAAATCAGTATTCGTAATTGTGGCATTTGAACGGAAGATAATACTAAAACGATCAATCGAATTAACCGCATCCGAATTAAAAGTATATCCATTTCCTTTTGAAAGATCTTTTTCAATATTCTCAAATTTATCCAACAAAACAACTTTTGTATCTGAAGGGAGATTGCTTAACTCATTGGCATTAATTGTGAAATTATTAGTTGATAAACTCATAAAGCCCAATGGTATTTCCGTATCTAAACTTATCTTATTAAACCCATTAATAACAACTTTTTCACTTCCAGCCATTGTAAATATTTCAGGAATGACTGAATTATTATTACTCATTTTTGGTGAATCGTAGGTATCAAAATCATCTGTAGCATTATCATTGAAATACAAAACTGTTTCATCGCTATTCGTACCATTCGATACTTGCAAACGTACAATCTGTTTGTCAGTAGTTGTTGCCGGACTTTTTAGTCGATTTGAACTAACACCGTGCGAACGCATCGTATTATTCAAAGTCAAAGTTCCCCCTCCTAAATTTGCTCTCACCCAAAAGGCCTGCATAGGTGGTACAATTCCTGATACTTCAGCCGGGACACCAATTTCATCATGGGCATTATAGGTTTGAAATACATAACTATTTCCAATCTTGGTACGAAACCAAATAGTTGATAAGGTATTTGCATTATCGGCTATCGCTTTCGTCCATGTTAAATGCGAAGGATATGGGTTTCCTATTAAATTAAAACCTTCTTTGGTTTGACCCAATGTACGACTTACCTCAATTGATTGTGGTCCATTATTCAATACTCCACTAAATATTACTGTTGGATTTA
>CAMDNO010000157.1 GCA_945902955.1 Porphyromonas cangingivalis | reverse complement strand
CTCAATTAATTAACAAGTTTTTTCTCAATAGCATAGTGCGTTAATTCCACATTATTTTTCACATTGAGTTTTTCGAAAATTCGAAGGCGATAAGTAAAAACTGTTGAAATGCTCAAACCTAATTCATCGGCAATATCTTTGGCTTTTACACCAGAGGCTATTTTAATCAGAATTTCGCGTTCGCGGTTCGACAATAGTTCATGAGGATCGGCATCTGATTCGGGGATAACATCAAAAGCCAATTGCTCGGCAAGCGATGCGCTAATATAGCGACCTTTTGAATTGATTTTATGTATTGCAACTACCAACTCTTCGAGAGCTGTATCTTTACACAAATAGCCCGAAGCACCAGATTTGAGCGTTTTAAGCGCAAACTTATCTTCGGGATGTATGCTTAACACTAATATGTGTAATTTTGGACGTAAAGATTTAATATCCATTAATAAATCAATCCCATTCCGTCCGGGCATATTCATATCTAACAACATTATGTCGCAGTCGACTTTTCTAATTTTGTCGATAGCTTGAGCTCCATTTTGAGCTTCACCCACAACAATAATATCTGATTCTTCTTTTAGAATCATTTTAAGCCCTTCGCGGATAATCTCATGATCATCTACAATAAATACTTTAATCATAAAAAATTAAATTAGTGTGTGGAACAAAAACAATGTATTTATCTCGTAAGAAATTAGATAATGTTAATTTTTAAATGCTTGTAATTTATCATTTTAACTGTCGTATTTACTACTATCTTTAACAAAAATAGGTATCGATAGCGCTGATTTATGCTTTGAATGATAAATATTAACGGCAAATATACTAAAATTTCTAACTAAATGCAAAACCTGATAAATATTAATTCGTTTTTGAATAAAATAATTTTTCGTAGAGTAGGTATTTAGGCCTAAAATGCGATTAACCCATTAGAATATTTTCTTTTACAAAATGAATCATATCCAAATTGTTATTAAGCTTGAGGTTTTCAAAAATCTTTTTTCGATAGGTAAATACCGAAACAATACTTAATCCTGTTTTTAATGCTATATCTTTAATGTCTAGGCCTTTATAAAGCATTATTAGGATGTTTGTTTCCAAATCGCTTAACTTTTGAAGTTCATCCTGTTCGCTATATATCGATTTAAAAGCAAGTGATTCGGCATAATCAGGGTTTATATACCTACCAATGGTATATGTTTTTTTGATGGCTGATATAATTTCACTAATAGAAGAGTCTTTGCATAAATACCCCGAAGCTCCTAATTTATAAGCTCTTAAAGCTGATTTTTGTTCCGGATTTATACTCATAATTATGGTTTTAATTTCGGGTCGAAGTTTTTGCAACTCTACAATTAATTGGTACCCATTTTTACCTGGCAAATACAAATCAACTAACATTACATCACAAGCAATGTTTTCTAATCTTGATAAAACCTCTTCCGACGACCCTGCTTCGCCGGTAACATTAATGTCGCTAAACTCTTTGATTAGCTTTTTGAAGCCTTCTCGAACGATTTCGTGATCGTCAACTAAAAATATATTTATCATAATCGTAATGATTTAATTGTTTCTATTTGTTCAGAATATCAAATTAAAAGTAGTACTCGAAATGCTCTTTTTTTGAAATGCCATTTTATTGGTTTTCTTGATTTCAAATTTACAGCGTAAATTTGAAAAAACAATAGTCATTTGATTGTAATAATTAGTACTATTCGTATTAAATGAAATTACGAAAGAAAAATAATTGAGTAGATTGGATTGATGTTAATAGCGGTTTTTGTGATTTAAGTAATTGATTAATAGATGTATATTTTAATGTGTTCGAAAACGAAGTAATAAAATTTTCAGGCTACTCTTTGAATTTAATCTAAAAAAAGTAGGTTGATTCGATTTTAATATGCTTTATGAAAATTTTTTAAGATAATTTTGGGGTTTATGAGGTGTGTTGCAGATTAAATATAACGTTATTTAACTAAATTAAGATGTTTGAAAAGCTTATGAAGAATGAAAAATGAAATTTTTGCTACAAAAAAATAGAATTATAACGACTTATTTTTTCAGTTATAGGCAATGCCATTTTGCAAAATTCATTTTTTTATTTTTTAAAACTCCTGTACCAGTTCAAAAAGAAGTTAGTTTCGATAGGATTTAAAACGGCTCCTAAGCTTTGGTAAACAGAACCTAAATCAACAGTTTCCATCATTTTAATGGCTTTTTCACGCTTATCGGCTGATACAAATTTATTAATATCCAAATTGCCTAATGCTACAAATTTACTTAGATGGGTGCAAATAGTGGAAACTACTAACCCTCGAATTGCTGCAATTTCGTCGATACTTTTACCCGATTTGAATAGTTCGTAGGTTTCGCGATGCGAATCGCCTTTTGCTTTTTTCGTTCCCTTTTCTGTTCTTTCTGCTTTTTCCGTTTTTGTAGATGTGAGCTCACTCATACGGGTTGAGAGCTTATTTGCTTCGCAGTATTTTTGAACGATATTCAAAAATAACTCCCCATATTTTTCTACTTTAGCAGGTCCAAATCCATTTATTCTTAATAAGTCCTTATTGTTAAGTGGTAAATAATCAGCTATTTCTAATAATGTTTTACTGCCAGCTACCACATAAATGGGTAAATTGCGTGGCTCGCAAATCTGATTGCGAAGCGATAATAAATCATAATAGAGTTTTGGGTTTTGCGAAGCAGTTGTTTTTGTATAATTTGCTTTCGCGTAGGCATTTACATTAAATTCGGGTAACAAGAAAGAGTTTTTAATTTCAAAAAATTTATCAACTGTAAATGGTTGTGGTAATTTTTTAAAAATATGTTGTTTCTGCGCCATAAATGCAAAATTAGCACGCAATTGGTCGGTATATTCGCGCGCATTTTCGCGGCTATCCGAAGTGGCTGGCGATTGTCGTATAGTTTCGAGTACATGTTCAATTTTGTCGGTAAAAAAAGTCGTAGCAGCTTGCAAACGCTCTGCTAAAAAATCTTCGTTCACTTCCAAAGCGTTGAAAATGTTGTTGAGTTGTATTTGAAATTTATCCGCAACTTCTTGTATTTGTTGTTGTTGTTTGAGAATATCTTTGAGATGCGGTATTGTTTCGTCGTTAAACGAACTTGTTAAATTTTCGATATCACGCAGTATGCGCGAAGCATGACCAATGCCCATACGGAAATCGAAGAGTTGATGTAAGGTATAGGCTCTAAATTGGTTTCGACTTTCGTTTAGCTGCCATTCAAGCTCTTCAATGGCTTGTTTTGTTTTTTCGTGTGCTACTATTTCGCTATCGTTTTCGATGCTCGAAGGGTTTATTTTGCTCCAAAGTACCAAACCTTCCAGCGACCTACAACGACTTAGCGCCACATACACCTGCCCCGAAGCAAATGCATCGCCAGCATCAATAATTGCTTTTTCGAAGGTCAGTCCCTGACTTTTATGTATGGTAATAGCCCAAGCCAAACGTAACGGAAATTGGTTAAATGTGCCCAACATATCTTCTTCAATTTGGCGGGTCGTTTCGTTGGTCGAATACCGAATATTTTCCCACACCATTTTGCCAAGTTCTATCACTTCATCTTCGCCGGGACACTGTATAGTAATTTTATTATCTTCTAAATCTTTGATAATTCCTATTTTACCATTATAAAATCGACGTACGCTTTCGGTATCATTTTTAATAAACATAACCTTTGCACCAACTTTTAGTACTAATTCTTTATCGGTAGGGTAGCCTTTTTCGGGAAAATCCCCCTTTATTTCGGCCGAAAAAGTGTGCGATATGGTATTTAATTTCACTAACTCCTCCGCATTTATACGGTCGGCTTTGTAGTTGTGTGTAGTAAGTGTAATATAGGTATCTTCTTTCTCGGGTTTAAAAAGCGGATTGTAGCGACTTTGCAGCAGCGCAAGACCATCGGCAGTGAGGCAATTGTTGCGCACTTGGTTGAGCACATCAATAAAGTTGGTATTTGTTTGTCGAAAAATTTTGTCGAATTCGATGTATACTGGCTGTTGTTGTTGCACGACCTGACTGTGAAAGAAATATGGACTTTTATAAAACTGAGAAAGCTGTCGCCATTCCTCTTCGATAGCCACTGGCGAAAGCTGAAACATATCGCCGATAAAAATAACCTGCACACCACCAAAAGGTTCGGAGTGTTTGTAGCGAACATGGCGCAAAATAGTATCAACTGCATCGAGCACATCGGCTCGAACCATACTTATTTCGTCGATAACCAAAAGCTCCAATTCTTGAATTACTTTTCGGCGCTGTCCCACCATTTTAATTTTTTCTACCAATTCTTTACGCCCTTGTACCGAAGGCACAAAAGGTGTAAATGGCAACTGAAAAAACGAATGCATGGTTGTTCCGCCCGCATTGATAGCCGCCACACCTGTTGGAGCAACAATTGCCATCTGCTTTTTAGTCTCGTTTTTTAACTTTTTTAAAAATGTAGTTTTGCCAGTTCCAGCTTTGCCTGTCAAAAAAATACTGCGGTTGGTTGATAGCGCAAATTCGCGCGCCAATTCATAATAGGGAGATAAGTCTTTCATATTTGTTACTAAAGGGTAAACTTTTTGGAAAAAAAATTATGCAAATATATTGAAAATTTAAAAACAAGCAAAACGTTTTGATTAAATAATAAATTCAATTAATTATCCAACTTATATTTACAAGTACAATTTAATTAGCAATTGAATGTAAAAAAATGAAATAAAAGAATGCCAAATTTATTCAAATTTATCTGTTATTTAGTAATAATGATTACAAATTGATAGTATTTTAATTATTGCACGTTAAAATAATTCAAAAATGTTTCTTTTTGAGATAAAAATATCTATATTTGCATCATATTAATGTAGTAAACAATATAAAAGCTATCATAAGTTCAATTATTTTATGCTAATTATTACATTATGTAAAACTAAAACACACTTGCTTATGTACACATTAGTAAAACAAAAAGAAGCCGTTAATAAATGGATGGAGCGGTTTGGAGTTCGGTTTGGTATTTATAAAAATGGAAATTTCAACGAACAGATTTTCCCATTCGACCCAATTCCACGTATTATAACACACAAAGATTGGCTCGAAATTGAAGCCGGCTTGGTACAGCGTGTCAAAGCACTAAATCTTTTTTTGAAAGATATATATAGTACAAAAGAAATTGTAAAACATGGTGTTATACCCGAGGAATTTATTTACTCATCGTCGGGTTATTTGGCTCAATGCGAAGGAATTACACCCTCACGTGATATTTATTCGCATATATCGGGCATCGATTTAGTACAAGCCAAAAATGGCAAATGGATAGTTCTCGAAGACAACCTTCGCATACCTTCTGGTGCTTCGTATCCTATGATTGCGCGCACTATTACCCGAAAAGTATCGCCCGAAACGTTTAAAGAAAATGCTGTTTTTGATAATCGTTCGTATGCTTCGCTTATTCGTAAAGCAATGGATTATGTAAATGTGAACAATGGTTTGGCGGTTATTCTTACTCCTGGTCGTTACAATTCGGCTTATTTCGAACATTCTTATTTAGCCGAAAAAGCGGGTGTTATTTTGGCGTATGCCGACGACTTAATTGTTGAAAATGATACCGTATATTATATAGGATTATTTGATAAACGCGAACGCGTAGGAGTTATATACCGTCGAATTTCCGACGAATTTCTCGACCCCATGACTTTTGATAGCTCATCGATGTTGGGAGTTCCAAATTTGATGCAAGCTTACCGAAAAGGTAATGTAGCAATTGTAAATGCCCCCGGTAATGGAATTGCCGACGATAAGGGCATTTATTATTATGTACCCAAAATGGTTGAATTTTATTTGGGCGAAAAAGCTATTTTGGAAAATGCACCCACATATTTACCTTATTACGATTACGATAAAAAATACGTTTTAGAAAATATCAAAACGTTGGTGATAAAAGATGTAGCTGAAGCAGGTGGATATGGCGTTATGTTTGGGCGTGACTTGTCTGAAGAGAAGCTCGAAAATTTGAAACAATTGATTGAAGCCGAGCCTCGCCGGTGGATTGCTCAAGAGATAATTGACTTTATCGACCTCGAAATTATGGAAGGCGAAGGTACAGTTATGCGTAAATCGGATTTGAGAGTGTATGTTATTAGCGAAGAAGAAACTCGTGTATGGCGCAGTGGATTAACACGTTATACTCGAGACCCAACCTCATTTATTGTAAACTCGTCGCAAGGTGGTGGGTTTAAAGATACTTGGGTGCTAAGTAAATAAATATATTTACCATTTTCCCGATAGCTATCCGGATTACCATTTACTATTTATCTTCACATCAACATATCATATATTACTAAATCAACAAATTATCACATTAAAAATATGGAAAAGATAGTAACTAAAGAATTGACTCCCAGTATTTCTTCGACAAAAGCAAGCAATCTTTTTTGGATGGGTCGCTATGCAGAACGTGTTTATCTTACCCTTCATTTATTGCGTAAGCATTACGACACGATGATTGATGAGGACGAAAATTCTTACAAAGCTTTTTGTGCAAAAATGGGTATTGAAAATAAATATGCCTCATCAGAGGATTTTTTTGATAAATATTTGTACGACGAAACCAATCCCGATTCGGTAATAAATATGCTCGACCGCACCAAAAGTAATGCTATGGTGCTTCGTGAGGAGATAATGAGCGAAACGCTTTCGTATATCGAAATGTCGATTGCCCAAATTAATTATTCGAAAACTCATTTACATAATTTAAACGAATTGCAACCAATTACAGATTATATGCTTGCATTTTGGGGATCGATTGATGAGCGAATACTAAATTTGCAAACCCGACAAATAATAAAATACGGTAAGTTCTTAGAAAGCACAGACTTACATATACGTTTCGATTATAAATTTTACAGAGTTGAAGGAATATTTAAGCGAATGCTTGAAACTATCGAAAAAGAGTGCTATATTTGTAACAAGGAAATTTTAAAAAGCCTTGAACTAAAATTAACGCCGGAAAAGTATAAAGATGCCTCTACATTGGCACTCCTAAATAGCTTATTCAGCACTTGAAGTAAAATGATAAAACTAAAATACAGCTACAAAACGAAAATATCTTTTAGTGAAAATGTGTACGGACATTCATTCTTATTGAGATGTACGCCACAAACTAATGAATTTCAGGAGGTTATTCAATCAAGCTGTATGATTTTACCTGAGGTAGAATTTGCTCAAGGATTCGATAATTTTGGAAATGTAACTTTGAATGGGCATATAGCTGATTTACACCACTCTTTCGAATTTATTTCGGAAGGAACTGTCATTCTCAAAACCTATCGAATTCACGAACCATTGAATAATATGTTTCTTTATCCATCGAAATATACAATGCCCACAACTAATATTAAAGCGCTTTTTAGTAGTGTGGTATTGCCCGAAAATGCCACAGCCCTCCAAAAAGTATTACTTTTGTCGGATGCCATTCATAGCTCATTTATTTATGAACCGGGGATTACGACCATACAAACTTCAGCTTCCGAAGCCTTAGCAATTGGAAAAGGTGTTTGTCAGGATTTTGCTCACATATTGATAACTTTATGTAGGATGGCTAAAATTCCTGTTCGTTATGTTACTGGTTTTATGCAAGGTGAGGGATATACACATGCTTGGATTGAGTATTATGCATACAACGAATGGTTTGGCTTTGACCCAACTCACAATAGGGCAATCATAAATGAAGGATATATTAAGTTAGCACACGGACGCGATTATGAGGATTGTACCGTAGATAAAGGCGTTTTTAAGGGCTTAGCACAGCAAAATTTAGAAGTATATTTAAAAGTAGAAGAGATACAACAATAAAACGAATGGTAAAAACAATAGTTTCGGAAGGATTACCGGTAGATGAACGCCTTATTATTCAAAAAAATATTATCGAAGGCGAAAGAATTGGCGATAAACGAATATGTATAGTTACTGGAACGCATGGTGATGAACTTGAAGGGCAGTATGTTTGCTTCGAATTAACTCGGCGACTGAACGAAAATCTAAAACATTTAAAAGGAAATGTCGAAATTTACCCCGCACTCAATCCACTTGGAATTGACTCGGTAAAACGGGGTATTCCTACTTTCGACTTGGATATGAACCGCATTTTTCCGGGCGAAGAAGGCGGACATCTTATCGAACATATTGTTTATCAAATTACCCAAGACCTTCGAGGTGCCGATATGGTTATTGATATACACGCCAGCAATATTTTTCTGCGTGAAGTGCCACAAGTGCGCATAAATGTACAAATGGCCGAAAAATTAGTACCTTTTGCTCAAATGCTTAACATCGATTTTATTTGGGTTCACGATGCTGCTACCGTTTTGCAATCCACACTTTCACATTCTTTAAACTCCCTAAATACACCAACACTTGTAGTAGAAATGGGAATTGGTATGCGCATTACACGTAAATATGGCGATAGGTTGATTGATGGTATCTTTAATATGATGCACGAAATGGATATGTGGAATGGGCCAATAGCAAGCGAAATTTCTGTGCCTGAACTTTCGACAAATGGTGGTGTTTGTTTTCTAAACGCCGACGCTTCGGGCATAATTCTACCAAATGTTTCGCACTCGGTGCATGTGAAAAAAGGCGATTTGCTTTGTAAAATTATTGATCCTTTAGAGGGTAAAGTGTTACAAGAAATTAATTCGCCGGTTGATGGAACGGTTTTCACATTGCGGACATACCCTGTGGTGTACGAAGGTTCGCTCGTTGCTCGTATTTTTTCACACAAAAATTGCTAATAATCTATGAAAGAAGAAATTATATTTCAAATGAAATCTCCTTATCGCGACGATTTTAAGATTCGGTCGTTCCGATTTGGTGAGGGAAAAAAAACAATTGCCATTGTTGGTTCGCTGCGTGGCGACGAAGTGCAGCAGCAATTTATCTGTTCGCAGATAGTTAAAAACCTTATTGAGCTCGAAAAAAATGGCTGCATTCTGCCCGGACACGAAATAATGGTTATCCCTTCGGCAAATCATTTTTCGATGAATATCAACAAACGGTTTTGGGCAATGGATAATACCGACATCAACCGTATGTTTCCCGGCTACGAAAAAGGTGAAACTACTCAACGCATTGCATCGGCCATTTTCGAAAGTGTAAAAGATTATAAATTTGGCATTCAGCTGGCAAGTTATTACATTCCCGGTCAGTTTATTCCTCATGTACGCATGATGAATACGGGTTATCAAAGTACGAATATTGCTAAACGTTTTGGACTTCCTTACATTTTTATTCGTGAACCAAAACCCTACGATACTACTGTTTTAAATTATAATTGGCAGGTATTTGGAACACAAGCATTTTCAATTTTTTCGGGCGATACCAGCAATATTAATAAAGATACTGCTAAAATTACATGGATTTCTATCTTACGATTTTTGCACAAAAGTAAAATTATTAAATTGCCTATGCACGAAGGTTTTATCTCGAAAACAATTTCCGACAACGATACTATTACTGTAAAGTCGGACGAAGCGGGAATTCTTTATGCGCTGAATGGGGCAGGAGATGAGGTAAAAGAAGGCGATTTATTAGCCAAAATTCTCGATCCTTTTACAGGACAAACGAAATGTAAAATTTTATCTCCTACATCAGGTACAGTATTTTTTGCACATCAAAAGCCTTTGATACATCAAAATTCTGTTTTATTTAAAATAATTATTCCCTCCTGATTTTTAGATAATTGTTATTTTAAACAGAAACGCAAAGCATTGAATTTAATCATGCTTTGCGTTTTTTTTTTGTATCTGATATTCAAACTGTTAATTTAGTC
>CAMDNO010000156.1 GCA_945902955.1 Porphyromonas cangingivalis | reverse complement strand
ATTTTTACATCAAATTATATAGACGATACTAACCTTACACCCCTTTAGGGGCTTGGGGCGGAAATATGCAAAATTAGCTTGACAACTATGCCTCTTTAGGGACTTGGGTAATTAAAAATATTTTTTCACTTCCCCTTTTTATTTTGCTCGATAAACTCTTTGGGAGTAATGCCATATTGTTTTTTGAAACTGGTTGTAAAATAAGCCGGACTATTAAAACCTGTTTCGTAGGCCACTTCGGCAATGGATAAGTCGCTCTCCAACAACATGCGTTTGGCGGCTAATAGGCGAATGCTGATAATTAAGTCGATGGTAGATAAATTGGTGAGCGACTTTACTTTGCGATACAAATTGGTGCGACTCATACCTAACTCGTTGGCTATTAAATCAACATCGAGTTCCTGATTTGCAAAGTTATTTTGAATAATTTCGTTGATGCGGGTCATAAATCGTTCGTCGGACGAAACAACTTCTATTCCCAAACTTTCCAACGAGAATTTTTTGCTGTAAATGCTTTTTAAACGTTCTCTATTTTGCAATAAAGTGTTGATTTTTAGCAATAAATTTGATGTGCGGAATGGCTTTGTGATATATTCGTCGGCTCCGGCATTAAAGCCTTCCTGAATTTGCATCGAGAGTGCCCGCGAGGTAATCAGAATAATGGGAATATGGCCTGTTTTGATATTTGCTTTTAACTTTTTGCAAAGTTCAATTCCTGTAATATGTGGCATCATTACATCGCACAGCACAATGTCGGGCATTTCGGCTGTGGCAATTTCCAATCCTTGTTTTCCATCAACCGCCGTTATCACTTTAAATGATGCCGAAAGCGTACGTGCAATAAACTGCCGAATATCGTCATCGTCGTCGATTACCAAGACTGTTTGATTTTGAGTATCCAAAGTCATTGTAGGTAAATCTACATGTTCGTCCACCGAAAAAGCTTGCTTCACTTCGGCAATTTCAGCTGCACTAAAATTATCTTTCGAAATAGGAATAACCACCGTAAATGTTGTTCCCACATTCAATTCGGACGTAGCCCAAATAGCACCATGACTGAGCTTTACGATGGAACGTGTCAGACTTAAACCAATACCCGAGCCGGGTTGAATTTTTTTAGCCGAAGCCTGCACCTGATAAAAAGGCGTGAAAATAGCTGGAAGGTTTTCTTCCGAAATTCCCAAACCATTATCTTCGACGGTTATCATTATCAGGTCTCCTTTTGCCTCTTTCAAATCATCCTGAACTTCATTTGGAAAACTATTTATATCAGAAACTTGACTGATTTTCAATCCAAGTTTTACCTGTCCATTCTCTTTCGAAAACTTAAAAGCATTGGAAATAAGGTTGAAACAAACTTTTTCAAAAAGATTTTCGTCGAAATAGGCAGGTATTTTTGTTTTAGAGTTATCGAAAGTAAAGGTAATTTTTTGCGTTTTTGCCAATTCGTTGAACGACAAATATACTTCGGATAAAAAATCCACCATATCGTTTTCCGACACATTGAGTTTCATTTTTCCCGATTCCGTTTTCTGAAAATCCATTAACTGATTGACCAACAATAATAAACGATTGGCATTTTTTTGCATCAATTGCAAGGATTCTTTGTAAAGCGGTGTTAGCAGTTCCGATTTATCAATTAAGTCGATAAGCGGCGTAAGAATCATTGTTAATGGCGTACGCATTTCGTGCGAAAAATTTGTAAAAAGCTGAATACGCTCCTTGTTAAACTCATCGCTTTTGTCCTGCTCAAGCTGCTTTAGCGTAATGCGTGCTTCCAAATCGTGTTTGAGTTTAAGATAATAAAACACCACAAGTAAGCCTGCAATTATCAATAATAAATAGAAAGTATAAGCCCACCAGGTTTTCCAAAACGGTGGCGAAATGTGAAATTTTAATGAAATCGGTGTTTCGTTCCACAAGCCATCGTTGTTGGCAGCTTTTACCTTAAAAGTGTAGGTGCCGGGCGCTAAGTTGGCATAATTCATTTCATTTCGTGTGCCTATATTGGTCCAATCGCGGTCAACGCCTTCGAGCATTATGGCGTAGGAATTGTGTTCGGGAAATATGTAATTCAGTGCAGCAAAAGTAATGGTAATGTTCGATTGCTTGTAATTGAGTTCTATTTCGTCAATCGTGTTTAAGTTTTCAGTCAGAATTTTCGAAGAATCATTTACCTCAACACGAACATTGTTGACTGAAAAAGAGCTAAAAATAACAGGTGGAATAAAGTTATTTGCACTCAGATTTTGCGGATGAAACGAAATAAAACCATTGCTTCCTGAGAAAAATAAGCGTCCGTCGGCACTCTTAAAAGCCGCTTGCAGACTAATTTCGCGGAGGTAAATGCCATTATTGTTGTTGTAATTCGTAATTTTGCGCGAGTTGATATTCAGCACAGAAATAGCATTGTTGGAAGCAATCCAAATATTTTTTGTGTCCGACTCAATAATAGAACAAACATGGTCGTCGATTAATCCATCTTGTTTGTTGTAATGTGCAATAATTCCGTCTTTTTCGGTGTAGCAATACAGTCCATTTCCATAAGTTCCTATCCAAATTCTATTCTTCGAATCTCTAAAAATGGATGTAATGTGTTTGTTTACAGGTTCATTGGCTTCGTCTTTAAAGCGTAGAGGAATGGGTTTTACAACATTTCGTGCATAGTCGAACTGCAATAATCCGTCGAAATGCGTACCTACCAACAGCACATTTTGTCGCAAAAGAAACAACGATCGCACATCGGTAAATGTGTAATTCTTGTTTTTACCCGAGCTAAATACTGTTTGCAATTGACCATTTTTATGAATTCGATACAAGCCATTTTTATCGCCGGTTTCGCCTGCCCAGAGGTTTCCTTCGTTATCTTTCACTAAATTATAGATAACTTTTCGCTCCTCATTTAGTTTGTATAAAAAATTAAATTTGAGTGTTTTAGTGTCGAAAAGATAAATTTCCGAACGCGTGGTACCACAATAAATATTTGTTCCATCGTAAAAAATACTTTTCACAATATTTCGGCTGTAATTTTTACCATTTTCAGGCTCAATTCTGTAGGAAGTAAATTTGCGGTTTTTTGCATTCCAATTTATCAAACCTGCCCCTTCGGAAGCTATCCACAGGTTTTGGTTTTTATCTTCTACTATCATGCCAATAACGCCCGTATATTTATTGCCTTCGGCGGGATTGTAAAACGTAAACTTTTTATTATTAGGATGATAATATGCTATTCCGCCAGCATAGGTTCCCACCCAAAGCGTGCCTGCCTTGTCGAATTTTGTTGTTAACACGGAATAATGACTAATTTCGCCCCCCGGAGTATAAAGCAATGAAAATGGCGTAAAAGCAGCTGTGGTTTTGTTAAATAAATACAAACCATTGTAGGTGCCAATAATTAAATTTCCTTTTCCATCATCCTCAATAGCCCGAATGTTATTGTCCTCTATTCCATCATTAATAGTAAAACGTTGTAAGGTTTTATTGCCCGGATTCAACACACAAAGCCCTTTGTTGATGCCTCCAAACCATATCAAACCGCTTTTGTCTTCGAAAACCACGCTTATTTGTTTTTCAATGGGTTGATTATCAATTTTAAACTGATTTATCAATTTAAAATTGGAATCGACCTGCAACAATCCTTGCGAAACGGTGGCAATATAAATTGTAGCATCTTTTGACACACACAAACCTCTAACAGGATTATCTTTTAGCAATCCATTGAAAAAATAGGTTTTGAATGTATTAGACGATTTGTCAAAAACATTGAGGCCTGATTTTGTTCCAATAACAATTTGGTTTTTGGTATCGGTAGCTAATGCAAATATATAATTTTCAGATAATGAGGTGGATTTTTTTTTGTCGTTCAGATAGGTGCTTAGTTTTCCGGTATTGTATTCCATGCACATTAGCCCGTTAATAGTTCCAATCCAAATATTGCGGTCGGCATCTTCGCACATTGTAACAATATGATTGTCAATACGATTGTCTATTTCGTTTGGCTTGTAAACCCGAAATGATTTTCCATCGTAACTATTCAGCCCATCGCGCGTACCAAACCACATTAAGCCCTGCGAATCCTGAAAAATGGTCGTTACCGACAATTGCGAAAGTCCATGCTGTAAGCTCAATGACGAGAACCGCACATCTTGCCAATCCTGAGCAAAAAGTACTGATTGTATGGTGATTAGTAAAAGCGTTGTGATTTTTCGAAACATAATATTCTGATTTTCGGAGATGTATGTAAGGTTCGCAAATATATGAATTTTTATCGAATTTTTACATTGCTAAATTTAAGATGAAAACCACAAAAGAACACATAAGGGAACAAAAGGTATTATCAAACAAAAAAGGAGCGCTGAGCAAAATGTCAACACTCCTTTTTTCATTCTGTAATTTATTGTACTAAAACTTTGCTTGTGGCTACTTTTCCGGCTTGGTCGGTAAATTTTACCACGTATAAGCCTGATTTCAAATTTGTTGCTGTTAATTTTGTTGTATTTTTCGCTTGTTTTAAAATCACTCCTTGTAGGTTAATTAGTTCAATATTTCCAATCTCAGAGCTTGTAATTTCGTTACTTATAATTCTGATTTTAGCATTCGAATAGTTGTTTTTCAATCCTGTTTTTACATAACTATAATAATTACCAGCAGGGTAACCATCGCCGCAGATAAAGTTGGCATTATTCGTAAGCGAAAAATCGAAAGTAGCTGCATTGGTATAAGCAGGAACAGGAGTTGAAGCAAACGCATTTGTAATAGATGCCGTAGTGGTTGTTGTAGGAGTATAAGTAAATCCTAAATAGCAAGAATCAATGGTATAAACAGGAGCCGTTGAAATTGGATTTGCAAACTTGAAAGTCTTTGCTACATTGTCGAAAATCGAATTTTTGATTGTTATTGCTCCCGACATGGCTCTAAATCGGAAGATAATTGAATCGGAAGTAGTTAATGTGGTCGAAAAATTATAGAAAGTACAATGATTAATTGTAGCCGTAGTTCCTGTAGAAAGAGCACCACTTGTTGAAGCATAAAAAATGATATTTGAAGCTCCACTAATATTACTAAAAGTACATTTTGTAAGATTCAAAGGTCCATAATTTGGAGTGCCAACAGTTGTGGCTGGTGAATTAAAATAGAGCATTCTGCCCGAGCAATCATTGACGGTAGAGCCTTGCATATCTAAGGATGAAAAATTACCACTCAAACGAATCACACCATTATTACCCACATTCTTAAAATCGTGAATAAAGCAATCCTTTACAGAAACTTTGCAAGTGGTGGCGGTGGATGTGGCATAAAATAAAACGGGTTGTACGGTAGCACCTGCTTTTTCGTTTTTACCATCGAATTCTATTCCTTCGAAAGAAATAGTCAAGTCGGGGGTAATGGTGTAAAAGATGTTCGTAATACTTCCCGTACCGGTTGAATTTAGCTTGATAATGGGTTTCGACAACATATTACTTGCTGCTCGCACAACTGCATTTTTTGTAAAAGTAAGATTGTTGGTCGTTGTTACATCCCAGGTATAAGCAGCTCCGGGCGAAGTTAATTCGTAAATGTCGGCAACTCCGTTTTTTAAGTCGGCTGATAAGCCCGTAGTGTCTGCATATTGTTTAATAACCTGCGCTTGTATGTTTAAAATTCCTGCCATGCCAAACAGGAAAAATACGATAGTGATAAGAGTAAATTTTTTCATTTTTTTTCTGTATTAAATTGTTAGTAATTAAGTGATTTTATTTTGTTTTTGTCGTTTAATAAATGAGAATAATGCTTTTTGTAAGTTGTTTTTTGCGTCAGTTGGTCGGTGCGATAAAGTAATTCTATCAGTTCAGCTTGTGTTTTTTCCCAATCTCTGATTTGCTTGTATGGAAATTCCGACTGTGGTTTTCCGAGATAAGGAACAAGGAAATCAACTGCTTTCAGAATGCCTCTGCCATCTGTTGAAATGGAATCTAATATGTTTACATTCATTGATTTAGCAATACAACTCATATCTAAATAATGCTTTAAGTTGAATAAAGAATATCCCATAGCCGTTGTACGTGCCAATTCCAGCGGTTGAGCGCCATTGGTTTCTACTTGCTTGTAAATGCGAGTTGCCGAAAAATTCTTTATAAATTTTGTAGCCACATCTTGCTTCCCAACAAATAAGGCATAGCGTGCCACTTGAATATCGAAAGCGGTGCCATGATTATTTTTAGCGCTAAATTCTTCGTTGGCAATAGGCGAAGCGAGCATCCAGTCTAAGTAATTGGCAAACCACTCTTTTACAGCTTTTTGGTCTTTTTCGGTGTATGCTTTCGATGTTTCTAAAAGCGAAATGGCGTCCAACATTTCCACAAACGAGTAAGTGTCTATCAATCCTTCGCCGCGACCATTGCCATCGTTTCTTCCCGGAATAACCTGACCGAAATTCATGGAAGGTTTCATATACGTTTTGGGGTCGGTGAACCAAGTTCGTAGGTTTTCTACTGCTTTTTCGGCGTATTTTTCACTTTTCGTAAGATAAAATGCGGTCGAAAGTAGCGTAACCGAGCGAATAAAAGCGCTGAGTGGTTTGCGGTCTAATTTATCAATTTCGGAGTTCACCACACCATCTTTACGGATATAAGGCAAGCCATCGGGCTTAGTCGGGTCCGGCCACCAATACCTGCCAGCACTCATATAGTCGTGTTTGGAGCCACTTGCCGGAGTCATTTCTTTGTCCATAACGGTGGCAATAGTGCGTTGCATAGCTTTGTCGGCTTCACGAATGAGTTTTGCAAACTCTTCTGAGTTCGTAGTTTTAGCTTGCTGCATATTTTCCAAATTCCAAATAAGTGGTTGGCTTTGAGCCAACAGAGTTATTGAGAATGATAGGAAAATGAATAGGTATTTTAAGCGCATTTTGTTTAGTTAATTAATATCTTTGCAATCGTTGTTCGATTTTTTATTTCCATTTTTAAAATATAAAAACCTTTTGCTGAAATTTGAAATGATTTAGCATTTGTTGCTAATATTTCATTGCCCAACGTATTGTAAACAGTTGTATTTATATTTTGTTGAGAATCAATTGAAACCGTATTGTTTTTAATTATAATATTCTTTTTGTCGAATGAATTTGTGGTAATATCCCCTGTTGTAATATTTACCAACACTTCATCTAAAAATGCCAACACATCTGCTTCAAATTGGGTATTATATTCTGTTGCAAATCCGCCATGTAAGCCTCCGGGCACGGTTGTAAAATCATTTTTAACACCTGCTGTTTGTAAAGCCGCTTGTAACGCAACCGATTGACTGTAAGGAATGGTTGGGTCGGCATCGCCATGTATAATAATGGTTGGAGGCGTTTGTGGCGTTATTTTGTGTATCGGCGAAAGCGACTGAATAAATGCTTCATCCGTTGAGCGACTGCCCAACCAAGCCACCATGCCCGAATATACGGGAGCAAAAGTAATTAAATCGGCGGCACCATATTTATCAATTACGGCCATTACTTTAATATCTCCAGTATATTGCACACATTCGTTGTCGTACGTTCTTTCGTTTTGCAAATAGCCAGAAATTAATGCTAAATGTCCGCCCGCCGAACCACCTTGGAAAATTATTTTTCGTGGGTCAATATTCCATTCCTGAGCATGGTTCAGCACATAATGCATGGCACTCCGAACGTCTTCGACCGCAGCCGGAGCCAATATCTCGTTGCGCATACGGTATTCCACATTTACAACTGCCCAACCTCTGTCAAAGAACATTCCAAAACCGCCCTGTTCTTCTTTAAACCCACTTACCCATCCGCCACCGTGCATATTAATTACCACCGGAACGGGAGTTGTAGCTGTGGTAGGATAATAAACATCCATGCGGGTATTGGTGCTATTTACATTTTTGTAAACCACATCAATCAGTCCGGTATAAGTAGGAGGATAAGTTACCGATTTTAATGTTTGGAAATTTATGGAAATAGCTTTTGAAAGATTTGATACGTTTCCTACTTCAGCAAAAGTGCCGGCACTCACCGTTAATGTGTAATTTTTATTGGTTCCCGCAGTAGTTTCGAGCACAACCGGAATTGTTACAACATTATCAGTTACAGTACAGTTAGCAAGCGGAATAGCTACTCCATTCAATAAAATATCGCCAGTCGCCTTTTCGACGTTTTTATTGAACGTAAGCGTCAAATTTTTAGTTAGATTTGAAAAAATAACATCCGATGCCGTTGGAAATGACGTACGCAATGTAAGTTCGGTAGCTTCCTGATAAGTAAGACTTTGAATTTTATAAACGTATAATCCGCTTCCTGTATTATTGGCTATGCGCAACTTTGTTATCGAATTTCGCAAAAGCGGAATAGTATAAACAGTAAGCGCTTTAGCAGTAGTGTATGTTTCTATCAATGTCCATTGGCCTGCAACCCATTCTTCGAGGCGGAACGACATGGCTTCTGAGCCTGTAGCTGCTATTATTTCAAGTTCGCCAACCGTAGTTAAAGTGGGGAATTCGATGGCACCGCCTTGCGTGTTTCTATCCAATAATACGCGATTTGTGAAACTTTCGCCAGTTGGAGCAGTGCCAGAACCATTTAGCAATGCCGCTTTTACAAAACTAAAACCATTCACTGTGGATGATGGATAAGCCCCCGTTGTAGGTGTGCTGGCTTCGGGAGTGCCCCAACTGCCATCGCTGAAATTGGCTGATATTTTTGGTGTAGAACTAACACCTGTTTTAACTGCAACAGCTTCGACCCATGTGTTCGAAACCCTTACTGCGCCAATTTTGTTGCTGTTTTTATTTGTGCCATTCATTTTAAAAACTACATTTTGCAACGATGATGGCGCTGTTCCCACCGAATTATCGGTTGCACTTGGTGTGGGTTCATTCGCATCGGCAATGGTAGGGTTTACAAAAATGGATGCCGCACCGGTCGAAAAATCATATTTTAGTACAATAAAATAGACCGAATTATCGGATGTGTATTCTGTTGAGTTCCATGTAACTGCGCTATTCGAAGTTGTGCTTCGTGTAACACCAAATCGAAAATTTGAAGTGCTTATAGCACCTTTGCCCACCCAAAACTGAGCGCCGGTAGTTGTTCCACCCAAATAAATGGCCGTAGAACCTGTTTGTGACTGCGATACATTGTTGGGTGAATACAAAAACGATAAATACACCACACCCGAAGTGATAGCATTAGCCGAAAATGGTTTTGAAATGTAATAGTTTGAAGAGCCTGTAGGATAAGCTTGAAGCACTGTTTTGCCTGTATTCGACAAAATGTATTCGCCCCCGGTATTGGAATAGTATAATGGAGTTTCGTTTATAACAGGATCAACTCCGGTTCCAAATGTACCAGCTGCAGTCCAACCAATTGACGACGCAAGTGTAGCGCTCGTGGTATAATTGAATGTTTCGTCCAAATGAATAGTTGCACTACCCATAAATGTTGTAATTAACACAAAAGTTATAAGAATGATTTTTTTCATGAAGAAAGAGTATTTTATTTGTTGGTTTTATTATTCACAAAAGTAAAGTATTTGGTTATTAGATTGTACTAATAATAATCCAAATACTTTCACTTTTAATTCAATGTGTCGATAATGTGCTGTTTATTTACGTTTAAACCAAATTGTTTTTGAATGGCTCAGCGTTAAAATATTGGGGCGCTTGATTAAATCCTTCATCGGGACCCTCGGGCGGAGCTGACTCCAATGCAAGTGAAATGCTATTGTCTAATAATACGCATTGAATGTCGGGCGATAAATATATTTTTTTTTGTGAAAAATTCGATTCCATGATTTTTTTAATTTATGAGAGTAAGAAACTAATTCTATTTTGACAGGTTAGATAATTATAAAATTAACTTTCAGAGACTATACTAACTTACATCCCCTTTAGGGCATAGCCGTCAAGCTAATTTTGCATATCCCCGCCCCAAGCCCCTAAAGGGGTGTTGATTAGTTTCGTCTCTGAAAAGTAATCAATCTGAAATTGTATTTATCAATACTAATTTCTGTTCCCCTTTAGGGGGTAGGGGCAGTCAATA
>CAMDNO010000155.1 GCA_945902955.1 Porphyromonas cangingivalis | reverse complement strand
TCTACCACCTCATCCGACGAGCCACCAATGGCAGCTGCGATACCAAAAAACAGCAACATACTAAGAATAGATGCTAAAAATACACCCAAAATGGTTGCCAGCGTGAATTTAAAAAACTGTTTCATACGATTTTTGTTATTATTTGTTTAAAAAAATGTTTCTATTGTTTTGTATCTGAACGGTTAACAACCCTAAATTGTTCATTCATTTACGCTGCAAAGTAAAACAATTTATTTTGAATAACAAAATATATTTATCGAAAAACGATAATTATTTCTAAAAGTAGCATCGCCACGACCGATTTATTTTGCATGGTGGTTTTAACCCCATGCAATGTGTTAAGGTTTCAACCCCATGCAATGAAGTTTTCCAAGCCGGATAACCATCAACAAAATCAATGGCATTGTGCAGATAAAAACCATTTCCGATAATCAATAAAATTTTATATATTTGCATCAAAATAAAACAAATACTTATGCAAACAACTGTAAATCAAAACTTAAATAATGCCCAATTAGAGATTTTAAAAATGTTCTCTAAACCTATGCCAAAAACTGAATTGATGGAGCTTAAAAAAATATTAGTCAACTTTTTGACAAAAAGGATTGATAGTGAGGTTGATGATATTGTTATAAATAAAAAATTGACACCTGAAAAAATGGAAATGATTTTGAACACACATATCAAACGAAGTAAATGAGAATACTTTTAGATACTAACTGTTTGCTTGTAATTATTCCTAAAAAATCAAAATATCGTAAGGTTTACGATTATATTAGAGATGGTAAAATATCTTTATTGGTAACCACCGAAATACTGAATGAATATGAAGAGCAATTAACTGATTTTTATTCTCAATCAGTGGCTTATAATGTTATTCGGTTGTTGATGGAACTTCCAAAAACAGAATCTATTACTGTTTTCTACAATTGGAATTTAATAACCGACGATGTTGATGATAATAAATTTGTTGATTGTGCAATTGCCGGAAATGCCGCACTAATAGTTACAAACGATAAACATTATAAAGTTCTGGATAATATTGAATTTCCAAAGGTTATTCATTTAAAATTGGATGAGTTTATGAAAACTCTTTAAATACAATTTTATATTCTACCTGTAGTTTATTCCGTTGCCCAACCATTATTCGTAACATGTCCATTCTATTGGCAACGGTTCAAAGCGCCCTTCGAACCCGTCGCACATAAAACTATATGTTTGCAACAATCGGTCCCGTTTGAGACGGGATCTCGCTTGCACTACGATCGGCGACGGTTGTAGACTAAAAATGCGCTTGTCATTTCTATGGCACATCCCGCCAAAGCGGGGCCGGAGGGAGAAATATAAAATAATGCGCTTGTGCCTCTTAAAACGCCAAAGGTGTTAAATGTCCTTAACCCGTCCCGATAGCTATCGGGAAAACTGCGGGATGATGCAACGCCCCACCACCATACGACCCCGACGGGGTCGAACAACAGCCTCGAATGGCATTTTTTTTCTAACGATATGCGACCACGATGTGGTCTTTTTTTCTAAACTACACTATTTCAGCATAATTATACACATTGTTTTCTACAAACATAATAGCATCGTGCAGATAAAAACCATCGCCTACAGGGTCTTTGCCGCTATTATCTAACATTCGGTAAATCATTCTGTCTTCATCATCTTCACACTCATCTTGATACTCGTATTCAACTGCATTTAACCCGTTTTTACTGTAAATAGTATCGGTAGGAAATACTTTATCGTAAAGAAATAGATTATTATCCTCTTGTACATAATAGGTTGCAGCTTCATGGCCTTTTTTGCTAAAAGTCCGAACTAATACTACACCATTCTTCAATAATTGAAATTTCAGTGTTCCGAAACCAATCTTTCCGCTTTTTATTAGATTAATATACTCTTCGTTACGTTCAAGTATTAGCATTATAGCATCAGAAATTTCAATAGACAGTCGGAGTGCGACTTTAAGTCGCGCCCCGACTTAATGATTTGCTTTCAAAAATTGTATCTTTGACATTGATAAACAACCTTATAAATAGTTCTATCATTAAATTCATGTTGTGATTTGCTTTCAAAAATTGTATCTTTGACATTGATAAACAACCAAAAGCGTTTCAAGTGCATCTTTATCAAGTTGTGATTTGCTTTCAAAAATTGTATCTTTGACATTGATAAACAACTTCGACTGCTTCCACTCGTACAATCAGCTAGTTGTGATTTGCTTTCAAAAATTGTATCTTTGACATTGATAAACAACAAAATCAGAACATTTCTATTTCTCGTTTGAGTTGTGATTTGCTTTCAAAAATTGTATCTTTGACATTGATAAACAACTCTGAAAAAAAACTCCTCGTTTTCGTCCAAGTTGTGATTTGCTTTCAAAAATTGTATCTTTGACATTGATAAACAACTATCGTTTCACCGCTATCGTGCAATAGAATGTTGTGATTTGCTTTCAAAAATTGTATCTTTGACATTGATAAACAACGGTGATTCTTTTTTTACTACATCGCTTGGAGTTGTGATTTGCTTTCAAAAATTGTATCTTTGACATTGATAAACAACCTTCGTTTTCGTCCAAAGGATTTTCGTTTAGTTGTGATTTGCTTTCAAAAATTGTATCTTTGACATTGATAAACAACGCTACCTGCTACATTGGCCACGCGCTTTGTGTTGTGATTTGCTTTCAAAAATTGTATCTTTGACATTGATAAACAACAGAAAAGATTGAGCAGAACCACAACGATAAGTTGTGATTTGCTTTCAAAAATTGTATCTTTGACATTGATAAACAACTATCTTCGGAAGGTAATGTAAGCTCTAAAAGTTGTGATTTGCTTTCAAAAATTGTATCTTTGACATTGATAAACAACCGATGAAGATGAATTTGTATATGTAAGTAAGTTGTGATTTGCTTTCAAAAATTGTATCTTTGACATTGATAAACAACAATAGGTTATGCAGTTGATAGAGAGATGGCGTTGTGATTTGCTTTCAAAAATTGTATCTTTGACATTGATAAACAACATATAAACACAATCTAAACAACCCTTTACGGTTGTGATTTGCTTTCAAAAATTGTATCTTTGACATTGATAAACAACGTGGGCACAAAAACAAACGTTCGAAAAGGTGTTGTGATTTGCTTTCAAAAATTGTATCTTTGACATTGATAAACAACCCTTTCAAAAAATATGTCCATCAGTTCACTGTTGTGATTTGCTTTCAAAAATTGTATCTTTGACATTGATAAACAACTTTGCATCTTTGTTCTATCATTTTAAGTAGGTTGTGATTTGCTTTCAAAAATTGTATCTTTGACATTGATAAACAACAGCATTTTCAGGTGTCATATTAAATATTGGGTTGTGATTTGCTTTCAAAAATTGTATCTTTGACATTGATAAACAACACAATTTGCAGGTAGGAGATGATGTTGAAGGTTGTGATTTGCTTTCAAAAATTGTATCTTTGACATTGATAAACAACTTGAGTTAAATAAACCGTTGACGATTCAGGTTGTGATTTGCTTTCAAAAATTGTATCTTTGACATTGATAAACAACTTTTCATTGTTTTACCCCTTTCGTATCATTGTTGTGATTTGCTTTCAAAAATTGTATCTTTGACATTGATAAACAACACGATATGTGTAATGTAATGAAATTCAAAGATTTATCGCAACATTTAGGATTAAAAAATGAGGTGTTTATCAAACTGAAATCCCGCTCGAAAGGCGGGATTTTTGTTTTTACTCAGAGAGGGTGTCTTTATAAAAGACGCCCTCTCTGACTATTTGATAATTAGTTTTAAAAAAGCTCCAATTGTTGCCCTGCTGTGTTTTTTGTTTTTTCTTTTGTGCCTTGATAGAGTTCCATTTGTCCAAATTGCTTGTCGGTAACGCATAGTATTCCTACTTGACCAAGTTCGGGTAATATGCCTTTTACACGTTTTATATGTACCTCCGCATTTTCGCGGCTGGGGCAATGACGCAGGTATATCGAAAACTGAAACATAGTAAAACCATCGTCGATCAATTTCTTGCGGAAATCGGTATATGCCTTCTTCTCCTTTTTGGTTTCGGTTGGCAAATCAAAAAATACCAATACCCACATAATACGATATTCACTAAAACGGATCATTATTATTGAGTTAGAGAGGGCGTCTCTTTGAGAGACACCCTCTCTATTGAGTCCTAATCAATCAAATTCAGGATAGGCAATTTTCCGTATTTCACCAGCGTAACATTTCGCTAACGATGCAGTTGTAAAACCTACGGCAATCATTAGCGGACTTCGCTGTCCATTAATCTGCACATCCAACACCGGAATTGTTAGTAGTTTTGCTTTTAGCTCTTTGGTCAACTCTAAATTAGAGTGGGTGTCAGAGAGGGTGTCTCTTATAGAGACGCCCTCTCTTTGGAATGCGCCCTCATTGGTATCGGTTTGCAGACTTTTAGTTATTAATCCATCCACTATTTCCACTACCAATTTATCAACAAAAGGTCGGTATGGTTCCATTATGTCGTCGGCAAGGCAATAGGCGTTGTATCGGTTGTGGTGATGAATTCCAAAGGTTGGAAGTAATCCGCTACCTACTAATGCCCGAGCAACAATAGCACGGAGTATGGCGTAACCATAATTTAATAAATTGTTTGGTGCTACTCCTTCGCGTCCTCGTGTGAAATTGGGAATTGCGGGAAACATGTTTTTCCAATAATAGGCTGCCGCTCTCGCTTCCAAATTATCACTGTCACCACTTTTTACATCGCTAGCCCATACCAACATGTTTTTTACGACTTCGCCACGCATGGTTTTCAGAACATGCGCTTGGTTTTCAATTTTACATTGTATGGTTTGTTGCCACAATTGCTTGCGGAGTGGGAGTGAGGCTTCCAATTGTGCATTGAAGCGCTCGCTTTGCAAGGTGTTTCCGCTTAACGGGAGCAATAAACCTACAGGCATTCGGCTACTGTCGCAAGTTATTACGGCTGCATTGTTTGCTAGTAATGCTTCCAAAAGACCATGTGTAATAGTTATTTGTTTGTGGTCGAGAACCATTACGCCTATATCTTCGATGGGGATAGTTGTCTGAGCTTCTTTTTTAAAACTCTCGGGTAAGTCGTTATTATTAACCACTTCGGGTAAATGTATAACCAACTGTGCATTTCGCATACTTAGGTATGCTGGATTGCCAAAATAAAGTGTGCGTTTTATCATGGTATTATTGTTAAGAATTAGAGAGGGTGTCTCTTTGAGAGACGCCCTCTCTTTATCAAGAGACGCCCTCTCTTGCTCGATAATATGTCATATCAATTCAAATTTCGCAATACGTTCTCTATTAATCAGTTTGCCATTTCGTAAACCGCAAACATCACGATAAGATGAAAACTCCCAATCTTCAGCTTGTTTTACTAATCCGGCTTTTACAGGGTTTTGGTGAATATAATTGAAACATGCTTGTGGATATTCCTTTTCGGGGTCGTGCAGCAATATACTTGTTCCAAAACCCAAATTGTAAAACGATGGTGATATTTCTTGTGGATTGGTAATGCAATCGGCTTTGGTTTCTTTTCGGAAAAGTGAGCCAGTAAAGTGCATTTGTTTGTTTACTGCTTGGCTGTACGATCTTATTAAATAGCCAATTGAGTTGTTCAAAGTTCGCATGTTTTGTTTGATAGAGAGGGTGTCTCTTTGAGAGAGGCCCTCTCTTGCTGGCAAATCATCTGTTAGCGAGTTAGAGAGGGCGTCTTTGTAAAAGACACCCTCTCTTGCGGTTACATTCAACTCGATTTCTCGCACATACACCATCCAATGAAAATGATTTGGCATTAAACACCATGCCATTATATCGCAATAAGGTACTAAATAATCATTCATTTTCTGTACGAAAAACGACTGATTTTCTCGATTGAAAAATATCTTTTGGCGATTATTGCCTTGATTGTAAATGTGATAAATATGATTTTTTTTAAGTTGCATAGTTGATGAAAGTTATTTCTTTGTTTGAGATGATGACTCTCATAGAGACGTTATCACTCTTGGTTAATTGGTATAAACCTAAATTGTACCCAGACTAATATTTAATATTCACCTACAGAAACAATCTGTCCAATATGATTAATTCGCACTTTGATAAATTCATTAGCAAAAATCAAAGTTTTATACTGCTTATATGTTATGTTTTTGAGCTCTTTATTATCATTAATCATGGTCTCTAAATGATGTCTAAATTTATAATCTCTAATAATACTTGTTCCGTATATAACTTTTGACATTGTTTGCACTCTAAACAGATTAGGACTAATCAATTTATAATTATCCGGATTCATTAAATCAATTTCATTAGGATTGAAAACAACAACCTCTTCTTCGGTAATTTCACCTGTTTCTTCGTTAATTTTTTCACGTTTTTCTGTTTTTGGAAAAACAAAATATTCATTTTGTTTCATACTAAATAGGAATTGCCAACCTTCTTCGCTTTTATATTCTTTGTTGATTATTGGTAAGCCTTGATTTACTCTTGTAGTAGCTTCGAAAAATGAAATCACTTTTTCTTGTAATTCATATTTTTGATTATTGTCATCATCAAAAACAGGTTGTCCATCCTTGTCTAAAATTGGAACTCGATAAATAGCAACATGGTGATTATTCCCTGTACTTACAAAATCAACAGGAATTTTATTACCCTTTTTATCTAAAATTGGATTTCCAAAATGATCTTTTTTATAATGCAGTGCTTCAGCGTTTTTCACTCCACTGATAGTCACTCGTTTTATAGAAATTCCTTTTTCTTTGTTGAGCCATATAGGATTCTTTTCCAAATCTGAAAAAGCGGCTTTTGAATCTCCTTTAAATTTATCTAATCTGTCCTTTAAAACACATCGGATGTTTTTATCTAATACTTTCTCAATAGTTTTATAGTCTGGTACAATTTGTTTTGAAGTCGGATTAGATCCTACGATTTCCTTTCTAATAGAAAAATCTTCTTCAAACCAAACTAATTTTACTTTTTCCGGTAGTTTTTCTGTTTTTGCTTCATTCAAAAAGATAGGATTTTTGTCCAAAGCATTTTTTCCGGTAAATGCTTTTTTAGAATCATTTCCACTCGCTTCCAAGCGCTGTAGTAATAGTTGTCTAAATAAAGGATTAGCAACTTTCTCAATGGTTGTTTTATCAAACTTAGCTCCAACTTTTTCTTCCTTTTGCTCATAATATTGATATCTGCCATAAACGGTTTCTTTGTGGAGTTGACCACGTGGAGTCAGTACTTCTTGTGGTTTTTCTTTACCTGTAATTTTATTCTTGTTTTTAGTTACTACTTTGTTCTTAGCTTTATGTGAAATAATTACGTTTTCTAAATGTTCCTTCGCAATTTGTCGGAAATTGGCAATCGGTTCTTTAAATACTCTCTTTTTGTCGCCATTGTCATCAATCTTCATTTCGGTCTCTATCGCTTCAATAGCATTGATATTGCTGTGCAACTTATGTTTTTCATTTTTTCGAGCATTGAGATAATTCAGATATTGAATGTGGTTGTGTTTGGTAAATGCGACAGTCAAAGCATCCATAGCATGATGACGGTGATCGTTTCGTTTTGTCCAATCTTTAATCACTTCTACTTGCTGCCCAAATTTGCGTTCTTCCATTTCGATTAAACCCAATGCTCGATATTTAGGAAGATTGAGTTCTTTCATTACATTGATTAAGCCCCAGTCTTCACGCAAGCGGTCTGTAATTTGACCGGAAGTTGAAACCACAGTGCGGGTAATTTCAAACAACATTTCTTTTGCCTTTTTAGCAATATATTGACTATCTCGCAAATCTCTATCAATAAAACCATCTCCAATTTCAGATTCTCTTTTTAATAGCTTTTGATATTTGGCTTTCGAAATACCTTCTTCTTTGTTTTTCGTACCTAATTCAAAAAGTTTTTCAATTCTATATTGAAATTCATTCAACGCTTTTTCACCAAATTTGCTTTCTATGTAATCAAAAGCAGTTTTGTCAGCTTTCTCTAAATTTATTTTTCGATATACAACGGTTTTATTCGAAAAACTATCATCAAACATCTTCGATTGAGGTATAATGTGTTCAATATCTATTTGTTTACTAAATAGAATTTCGCGTGGGATATATTCATTTGTATACAAATCTTTGTATCCATTATTTTTCAACTCGTTATACAATTTGAAACGGATTATGTCGTTTCGAGTTGGATTTTTTAATCCGAATTCTGATTGTAAAAGTTTGTAAATTTTTTCGTGTGCTATTTTTGCTGTGTTAATACTGGTTGTCAACTCTGCTCTTTCAGCCGCATTTTTCTTTAGTTCACGGGCTAACTCTATTCGTATTTCATCAAAGTGGAAATTGGGTTCTTTACCTTGTTCTTGTAAAAGTTTATTTTCCTTTTCAATAAGGGTGTTTACCACATTTATCATTTGATTTAGAATTTTTTCTACCACAGGATTGCGTAAACTGTTTTTTCTAATTAAATCTAATTGTGGTTTCAACTTGCGATTTTCAATTTCTTCTTTTGTAAGCGAATTTTTTGAATGACGATAGCCAGCCAATTCACAGGAAGTACTGTATTTATTTTCTTTGATGAATGTATAAACCTTGCGCATGGCTTTGGTCGAAAGATTGCCATAATCATCCTGAAAAGTTATGTTAGCTAAAATTTTGGCATGCTCTGGTTTAAATCCAAATTTTGAACAAAGTTGTTTCTTCAAACCGATATTATCATTACCATAAAGCAATTTATCTTCTTCGCTGTATTTCTTCGTATCATCTTCTGTCGAATACAATAAATGCCATAATTGATATGATGCCTGATTTTCAAATTCATTACCTTCGAGTTCAGCATCAAATTCTAAAATTTTAGTATTAATACCTAATACATCAAAAATAGATTTTACCATTTCTTTTATTTCTAATGCAGGGGTTTTCAAATCTTTAATATTTATTTCGTCAGAATCTGAAAGTTTCAATAAGTCTTCATTATAACCCTCAATTTCCAAAATTTTTAAATAAGCATTAAACATAACCTGATTTGTACGATTACCTTCTAATTGACTATAATTCATTTGCCAATCTTGGGATTTATAGCCCAATAATTCAATTATGGATTTTGATGTTAGATTACCTTTTATATTTAGCTCGTTGAAAATTAGATGTTTTTCATCTAAGTTAAGTTCAAAAATTTCTTTATCATCCTCAAATAAAGATGTTTGATTTTCACTTTTAATGGTTCGTTTTTTACTTCCTGCTTTCTTAATCAGAACATTATTAAGGTTTTGCCATATTTTGAACTCTTGGAATAATGGAGAAGATTTTGGAGCAACGCGCATTCCAATAGTTTTCTTTTTTCCATTCACTTCAATATCTTTACTCTCAAGTTCACAAAAGCTAATTAAGCTTTTTTGGGATTTAAGTTTACGTTGATAAAAAATGATTATATCGCGTACTTCTTGTTTGAGTTTTTCTGTCAGTTCAGTATGAAATTGGGTTTGAATTGTCCATATTTTTTCAAACTCATCCATATAGTCCTGACGATAAAATACTTGGTTTCTGAGTGAAGTGTGTCTTTTTTTTAATAGCTGATTGTAGAGATATTGCCCAACAGTAAGTTGGTTGAAATACAGCTCTTTACTCCTGTCGGAAATAGCACCTAAATATCCACTTGAATTGTTGAGATTATTGTTAATTTCAGTTAATACATAAGCTACTTGTTCTTTGTCTAATTGTTTGGTTATAGAATCATTGCGCCATTTGTATGCTTGCAATTTCTTTTGAGTACGAGCATCAAACTTAATCGTATTTACATTTTTTAAACCATCTTCCATGCCTTTTATTTCGGCAGTATTAAATTTACATCTAGTCCAAAATAAGGCTGAGGTAGCTCTTTGTCCTTTTCCCTTCAATTCCTTATAAAACTCATCAGTAAGAATTTCAGGATAAAATTGTTTTGGTATAGGCGTTTAGGTCGCTGTACTTTGAATAAATAAGCTACTTTTGTAGCGTGGATAATAAAAAACAATATATAGGTGTGAATTCGATAGAGTTCAATAAATATTTTCAGACAGAGGAGGATTGCTATCGGTATCTTTCAGAA
>CAMDNO010000154.1 GCA_945902955.1 Porphyromonas cangingivalis | reverse complement strand
CCGGTACATGAAATACCACCGCCGGAACCGTTGCTTACAGCACAGTCTTTAACAATGCTATTTTGTAACACCAAATTATGACGCATCAAAACTCCTCCACCGATGCCATTACCCGATGTTGCTCCAGTACCATTTCCATTAGTAATTATTAATCCATCCACTACAGTTGGCACATCAAAAGCTGCTGCACTCTGAATTAAACGGGTGACATTGCCACCATTAAGTATGGTTGGGTTCGAAAACTCCCATGCACGACCACCGGCAACTTTTGCACGTTCCGATATAGCCGTTTCAGTTCCTGCAAAACTTCCATAAACATTCACACTGTCCACTATCGATATACAAGTTGTAATCGAATATTCGCCTACTGCTACCCACACATCTTTGCGGGCTGCGGTATTGGCTTTTGCTAATGAAATGGCTGCCTGTATATCGCCCATGGCATCAGCCCACGAAGCTCCGGTGCCAGTTGCAGCTTTTTTTACATAAATAATACCGTTTTGTTGTTCGGCCATAACGCTTAGTGATACGCAAAACGCTACGAATAAAATGATTTTTTTCATGACTATTTTATTTTAGTTAGATTAGTTTATAACAACTTTTGTATTCGTGTTGTTGGTTTTTACAATATAAATGCCTTTTAATAGCTTTACAGAAACTACATTGTTTTTTGCTGTGGTATCAACTACTTTTTTTCCAGTGATATTGTAAATTGAAATTGGTTGATTTACTTCGAGGCCACCGATTGTTAGCTGACCATTTTTTACAGAAATCTGCGAATGGATATTGTTGGTATTTAATCCTGTAGAAATATCTTCTTCGAGTGTAAAATCGTCAATCAATAAGCCCGAATAGTTTGTTTTGGATGCTCCATCGTAAGTGGTTGTCATACCAGCTCCGAAAAATGCAGTTGCAAAGTTGGCGGTAGGGTTTGAAGATATATGGGTTGGCAAATCAAATGTTGTTTCATACTTTGTCCAGGTTGTTCCACCAGTCAAAGCAATTGTCTTAGTGATATTTACTTTTGCTGTGTTATCGGTTACAAATAAAAAAATATTAACCGACGCATTGGGAGTAGTATCGTCCAGGCGTGCCCAAACTGAAGCTTTGTATTTTTTATTATTATTTAAAGGAGTAGCTATTTTTTGTAAAGCAACACAATTGTACCAAGAGGTTAAACCAGTTTGAGTTGAGCCTGCTGTAATTTTAAGGTTTAGAGAACTTGCACCACTGTTATAGGCAGCAGTAGTAACAACTCCTTTAATATAACCCGAATTGGCCGCTTTCTTCACCCACATTCCGGCGGGGATTGAAGTGGCAGTAGCCGTAGGATTTTGTGTTTGCGTGGTAACATCAGTGAGCGCACCTACCCTATAAAGCACATTTGTCGTGCTTTCTACCACTGTAAAAGTGGCAACATCAGCTTCGAAGCCTGGATTTGTAATTAAGTTTTGAGCGTTGGTAAGTATTGAAAATAACACCACACACACAACGGAAGTAATTAATTTTTTCATTTTCGTATTTTTTTTAAATTGTTTTTAAGTTTGAGAAGTATTCACGATGCAAATATACAGGCACTCTACTTGTAACATGTCGTAAAATTGTACGAATAAGGGTCGAAATTGTACTCTGATAGCAGATTTAACGAATAAAAAAAGGTCATCCGCAACGAATGACCTTGTAATACAATGTTTAAATATGATTTCTTTATTCTGTAACTTTTTCTGGCATTAAAAACACATTTATCTTTTTTGATTCGTTTTCAGCCAATTCAAACTCAAATCCGACTAATGAAATTCCCGGATTAGGAAGTTCGAAACTTAATGTTGGAGTTGCTGGTTTAAAATAAGAGCGATACTTTATATCTCCTTCAATTTTCAGATAAAGTTTTTTGTCCTTAAAAGTCAACAAAAACATATTTGGTGAAACTTCTGTAACTTGTGTAGCCTGTGTAGCCATATTCCAACGAACTGTTGCCCGTTTATCGTTGGCTACAACGCTATCTTGTACCAAAATATATGCTTTGTCAATCATCGAAATGGTTCTTTTGGCCTCTTTCACCGAATTAATAAATAGTGATGAAAGGTCGCAGCTTACCGACATCAACATTTCGGCAGTCGATACCTGTTCGAAAGGTACATACCCTTTCACCAAATGCCTTTCATTGTTGATTGTCAGCGTGTTGTGGGATTCGTTAGAGAGACGGAACACATCCCATCGCTGACTGTTTTGTTTCGAATCAAATAATTTAATGCCATGACTTTCGATGGTTTCGTATATGGGCGTTCCTAAATCTACAGCCCAATTTACACCCTGTGCTTCGAAATAAAAAGAGCCACCATCCAAGTGTCCATGGTTAGACAAGCCCGAGCCGCCCTTTACCCCCAGATACAAGGTATTATTATCAGTCCATGAGCTTCGCATAACAGCTACAGGCACAATGTTTTTGGTAAACCACATCAATTTATCAGGTTCAATAGCCTTTGAAAATGAGGCTTTTCCGGTAACTCCCCAAAGTATAGCTAAGGGTAATAATTTATTGTTTACATAGCTTTTTTGTGTATCGGCTTCAATTAGTTTTTTCTGAAAATACAAGAGCGAAGGGTCTTTTGTTTTTCCATAAAACCAAAAAACTGTGGGTTCGAAATTCGAGCTTGTACCTGTGTCGGAATATGAAAAACGTTGTAATGCAGGCGTTATCATCACCTGCGAAAAAAGTCCGGATTCCATAAAACCCGGCATATTGGTAAGCCCGAAAGTGCTGTGAAATACTTTTTCGACAGCATCTAAAAAAATACAATTAAACCCCGTACCATACGCCCAATAACCAGCGCCTTCGGGGTATCCACCATCAGGCGTGTATACTTTCAAAGCATGAGGCAATGATTTGATGCTGCGATTGAGTAAGCTTACTGCCATTTGCGGATTATCCTCGTAAACAGCCAAAGCTCCTAGCGAAATACCCCCATTACAAACCTGATTCCAATTGTTGTTCTTACCTAACCATGAATTGTTTATTGCTAATAAAGATGGATTTAATCCCTTTTCGAGAATGGCATTTTTTATTAATTCCTTGTCTTTTTTATTTAATCGGTAATAATTCCAATCGTAACCAATAGCAAACCCAAGTGTCATTTCAGCTACATCTAGAAAATGGCTAGGGTTCCAATCGGTAAACGATGCCGCCTGAAGCATTTCCTGCACTGCTCTGTCGGAATACTTCACATCGCCTGTCATGCGATAGGCATAACTCAGTGCAAACACTTTATACAGTACATCGCGCGAAGTCCACAACAATCGATAACCAACCATTATCCTCTCGTTGAGGGGTTCGGTAAGCATTTTGTCACATCTTTTAAGAAACTCATTGTGCATTTCGTTCCAAAAGGCAGCTCTTTTAATGTTTTTCAAAAGCGCTTTTTCCTCCCCTTTGAGTAATAATATGCGGGGATGGTCGGGTACTTTTGTTTGCGCCGGAATGGTGTCCTGCGCAAAAGTATACACGCAAAAGCATGTGTACAGCGATATAAAAATGATTCTTGGGTTCATTTAATTTACGATTAGTTTTCCAATCCTGTTTTAATTGTTTGGTACTGCTACCATTCTACCCTTCTCCAAAATAAAATACAATTACAGGTAACTTTTTAGATTTTTGATTATTCTTCCGGTTTAAACCATGTGAGTTGTTTCCAATGCTTTGAACCTGTGTTTTGTTGCACTACACCCGGCGTACTGCGTCCTTCCTTCACCTGCTTTGTAATCATTGCGGTCAATTCCGACACAATTTCAGGAAATTTATCGTACAAGTTGTTTTTCTCTTCCGGATCTGATCTCATATTGTAAAGTTGAACGGCCGGCAGTGTTTTGGCCTCAGGGCTTTTAGCATTTGGAACAGACCAACCACCTGAATGCGAACAAAATATTAGTTTCCATTCCCCTTTTCGAATGGTAAAAATACCATCGATTGAATGATGTATTACCGATTCGCGCTGAGGCAGTAATGACCTTTTGTTTGTTAATTCTCCAAGAAAACTGTAACTGTCTTCGGCCATATTATCAGACAAATTTACATTTTCGAGTTCGGCAACTGTCCTGAAAAAATCGGTGGTACATATTAGTTTATCAGAAACCTTGGGTTTTACTGCATTCGGCCACGAAACAATAAAAGACACCCGATGACCGCCATCCCAACTGTCCGATTTTGAACCTCGATATATTCCACTTGGATAATGACCTTTTGCATTCATACCCCTTATGTCAGCTGCTTTACTACAACCATTGTCGGAGGTAAAAACAATAATAGTGTTGTTATACACATCATTTTTTTTTAGTTGCGCCACTACTTTTTTCAACACATCATCGCACATCAACACAAAGTCGCCATAAGGTGTTAATCCACTTTTTCCCTTAAATTTCGCAGCAGGAAGAATAGGCGTATGGGTTGCTGTTAAAGGAAAGTAGAGGAAAAATGGTTTACTTTCTTTTGATTTTTGGTTGATATAACGCAATGCAACGGACGTGAAATGCTCCAGTGTCTTTTCATGCTTGAATCCGGGAGCGACAACCCCACTCCTGAAATATTCAAGTCCTGTTCTACCGTCGCAGGTATCTTTAGGTATGCCAATCGGAAGTGCATTTTCCACATATACATAAGGAGGCATATCTAAAGAACCGGCAATAGCGTAAGAATATTGAAAACCAAGATCTTTTGGTCCACCGGTAACCGGCTTGCTGAAATCAATATTTTTAATGCCTGCGTCAATATTTGCCCAACTCCACCCTAAATGCCATTTACCAATGCAAGCCGTGTTGTAATTTTGTTTTTGCAGAAACGATGCAACGGTTTCTCTGTCTGGCTCAATCAACGCTTTGTCATATCCGAATAACACGCCATTCTTTAATCTTGTGCGCCAGGCATATCGCCCTGTAATTATACCATAACGTGTTGGTGTACTAACAGATGAACCTGTATGTGCATCGGTAAACCGAACTCCCGATTGTGCCAATTTATCGATATTGGGTGTTTGAATTTTCGACTGCGGATTGTAAGAAGATACATCGCCAATACCCAAATCGTCGCACAAAATGTACACTATGTTGGGTTGTTTTTCGGCTTTTGGAGCTTCAGAAGCCTGCACACTTGCTACAGAGCCAAAAATTGTGATTAAAAAACTATTAAACTTCATTTTTTAGGATACGATTAGTTAACATGAAATGTTTGAGCAAGGCAAATTCTATTTATCATTTAAGAATAGCTCAATTACCGGAATTTCGACAACAAGTTTGGTATGATTTTAAATCTACTATCAAAAAATAACCTAATGCAAAAATAGTTCATAATAATTTGAAGCAATGGATAAAAAAGTTCTTTTTTTGCCCAATATTGTGCAATACTATAGGGACACAACTGTAACGAGCGAATGGGGTAATAGCGAGTTATTAATCAGTTAAAAAAATATGCATTCTCAGTGTTTGAACAAAAGCAGCAAAAAGTTAGTACAAATTTATACCTTTCTCTTGTAAAACAACAATTACTTTTGTACCTTATAATTTAATCTTAAGTCATTATGTTGGTAAAAATTAAAAAACTCTTCATTTTCAGTTGCATTATTGCAATTTCAGCCTTTTCAATTGCCCAAACCACCACCTTGGTTTCGATTGGAACAGATGGTAAGCTAACTTACAAAGCCGATGCAGTTGGTTCGGTAATACCTGATTACAGCGGCGTTGGTTATAAAAATAGCGAGAAAGCCATACCAGTGGTTCCGGTTGTAAAAACCGTTACTGCCGTTACAGGCGACAACACCAACAATGTTCAAACGGCGATCAATGAGGTGGCTGCCATGCCTTTGCAGTCAAACGGATTCCGTGGAGCAATTCTTTTCAAAGCAGGTTTGTATAATATTGTTTCAACCATTACCATTTCGGCATCGGGCATTGTGCTACGTGGCGAAGGCACTTCTACTGAGTTTAAAGCAACCGGTACTGTACAATACGATTTAGTACGTGTTAGCGGAGGTTCGGTTACCATAAACTCATCTACTCAAAAGAAAATTACCGATTCATTTGTACCTTTTGGTACCAAAAGCGTAACAGTTGAAAGCGGGCATACCTTTGTGGCGGGCGATTGGGTTTATTTACGCCGCACACCAAATAATGCATGGATTAGCATGTTGGGTATGGATAAATTAGCTGACCCTAAATATCCGGATGTTGTAAACTGGGTTGCTACTGATTATATAGTGGACTACGAACGTCAGATTTTATCTGTTGATGGTAACAAACTGTATTTTGATGCTCCGGTGATGGATATTATCGATCCGCTATATGCCAATGGCTATGTAATGAAAATTTCATCCTCGCGCATTACCAATGTTGGCATCGAAAACATGAAAATGACTTCGGCTTATACCACCACCTGGAGTTCAGGTACCGCTAGTGTAGCACACGACGAAAATCATGGTTGGAATGCCATAAAAATTTCTACTGCTAAGGATTGCTGGGTAAAAAAAGTTACTGCTTATTATTTTGGTTTTGGCTGTGTGAACATAGGAAGTTCAGCATCGTTTGTAACGGTTGATAGCTGTGCCATGTACGACCCTATTTCGAAAATTGAAGGTGGCAGACGTTATTCGTTTAATATAGACGGACAGCGCAACTTAGTTAAAAACTGCACTACCCGCAATGGTCGCCACGATTTTGCAAATGGTGCTCAGGTTCCCGGACCAAATGTATTTTATAAATGTACGGCTAGCGATCAAAAAGCCGACATAGGGCCTCACCACCGTTGGGCAACCGGTACTTTATTTGATAATATTACCGGAAACGGACAACTTTTTGTACAGGACCGCGACTATCAGGGAACAGGTCATGGCTGGGCGGGTTCGCAAATTATGTTGTGGAATTGCAAAGCATACCGCATCATTATTCAATCACCCCAATCGCACCACGAAAACTGGGCTATCGGATGTATTGCCCCTACTATAAGCAATGTGGGTCAATGGGTTACCCGTGATAAAGGTATTGTGGAGTCGCCTAACGTGCGCATCACAGCCATTCCGAGCCTATTTGTTGCCCAACTCGAGGAACGATTAAAAAATCTGGGCGAAACACCTACACCCCCCGAAGTTGTTGTTGACTCTCTGAACTTAGCCGGAAACCCTTCCTTCGAAGACGACCCAACAACTTTTACGGTAAATGAATCGGGATACAATGTATTAAGAAGGACTAATAATGGTTTCTTTGATACAGTAACTCAAATTACAAATCCAACAATGGCCGAACCGGTTAATATAACACCGGGTATGTGGATAAAAAAAACCATGAACACAGGCTATATCAAACTGCGACTGAGCAACGACGAAAAACATACCGGAAATACGGGACTTCATATCTTTATTAGCGCAAATTTGAACACGCCCACCAATATGACACTTTGGTCAAACACGGTGGCTACACAAAAACTTCCGAAAGCGCTCGATAACAGCAAGAAATACATTGTATCGGTATGGGCAAAGAAAGATGCAGCCGCCGGAAATGTGTGTGATTCACTAACACTGTATATGACTGATAACACAAAACGCACACTTCTGAGCAGAACTATTAAGTTGGAAGGCGATGGTTCAGTGTGGACTAAATACGAAACACAATTCGATATTCCTGCCCATGTGGCAGCAAATCCGACGGCAAATTTCAGTGAGGCTTATGCGGGTATTGGAATTTTCACAAAGCAAACCAACCAAATAACCGAGTATGCCGGTTTATATATCGATGATTTTTCGATAAAAGCGGAAGTGGAGACCAATACATCAACTATGCGAATGGATAATCACTTGGCTTTTGTTTGCAATGGTCGAATTGCTTTTGCAACAAATGAAAATATTCCATACACTATATTTAATATTAATGGAAATAAAGTAGCGCAGGGTATTGCAAACAATTCAAATACAATAACTTTGGCTCACGGAGTATATATTGTAAAAATTAAAAATCAGACTCAAAAAATAGTTTTATAAGAAATGATATAAGTAATGTGAAAAATTAAATGTCGTTATTTATCAAATACGACATTTAATTTATTACTTAAATCACATAATCGCTATGAATATAAAAAGTATATTGTTAATTTTTATTGTTGCTCATTTTTCATATTCGTCGTTAATTGCCGGAAACTCAAAAAAAATTATTATCAAGGTCGAAAATGAAAAATTAGCCTTCAGTGGTGATTTTTATGTGTATTATTCGGCGGTAAATCCCAAGATGGCGCTTCGTCCGGCAGCTATTAAAAGCGTGCAGTACAATGTAATAACGTGGGAAGGAAGCTTTTATAAGAAACAAGTTACACAAGTGAGTCGAAAAGCTGAGCAGGCCGGCGATGGTTTCGACGATAGGATATTGGACGGAAGTACAAAGCAGCGAACAGCGGATGTTTTTGCCCTGAAAAATAAAACATTAATTCAACCCATTTCGGCTAAAACCAAAAAAGGAAATCTTGAATTTAGTTATAGTGCGAATGAAAATTTTGAATTTAGCGCTACGATTAAAAAAGCAAAAACAGGAGGCTATCCGGAATTGGTTTTTAGTTTGACGCCGAAAGTAAAAGGTTATTTTTCGGTGGTTTATATGGGTGCACCAAAAGTGAACATTGCCGATGCAACTGAAATTTGGCAACCAATGATTTGGCAGGAAAAACGACTCCCGGATATGAGTTATATTTCCGCAGCCTCTCAATGCCCTCTTCCCACGACCTTTGTCGAAAATAAAGGCATAACATTAGGTGTGGTTGCAAATCCAAGCGAATTTCCGTTTAATCCACTACCAGTACTCGAAAACAGTCGTTTTGCCATAGCACTTCGCACCGAAAAAGGAGAAGCTTCGCCTATGATTATTGCTCCCGTATATGGTGGTGCCGAATCGCTTATGCAAGTGGGCAAATCATTTACTTTCAGCTCGTTACTGTATGCTTCTAAAAACAGTTTAAGCATTGCCTACGAAGATGTGGCACGCAAAATATATGGATTTAAAGATTACAGGAAGAATGACATTTGCTCACTGAACAAAACATTTGAAAACATTGTAGATTATTCCCTTTCTAAATATAGTTGGTTTATTGATGATGCAAAGGGATGCGCTTATTCAACGGATGTTCCGGGAGCTGTTAAAAACGTTTCGAGCCTGAATCCTTTGGAATTGGCAATTGTAACGGACCGAAAAGAAATGTTTGAGAAACGAGCATACCCAACTATTGAGTTTATGCTTTCGCGCGAAAAGTTTTTGTTTAGTGCCGATTCGACGCAAAAAATTCAATCTCCATCGCGTAAAATGGCCGGACCAATTGCACCTATCAGTGAGTTGGTAAGCATATACAATATTGCCGGAAAAAATATGCCTTTTTTAACTCAAATAGCTGAAAAAGAGTTTGGTGTTGATAGGGTTCGAAATCTGGAAGTAAAAGAAAAAGGAAATTCGTGGCAAAATGCATTGTGGCTATACAAAGCCACAGGCAAAAAAGAATGGCTCGCAAAAGCAGAAACAGATGCAAATCGATATTTATCGGAGAGAGTTGAAAAGAAAGCAACTGATTTTAAAGATCCTGATAGTGGAGGCTTCTTCTTTTGGACAGGTTACACACCCAAATGGATTGATTTATTGGAACTTTACGAAGCAACAAATAATGTAAAATACTTAGAAGCAGCACACGAAGGTGCCCGCCGGTATACGATGTTTACATGGATGAGTCCTGCCATTCCCACCGATAGTATTGCGGTGAATAAAGATGGAAAAGCTCCGATGTATTGGTATCTGAAAAGTAAAGGTCATAAACAGATGTATTCGCCCGAAGAAAAAGCACCGGCATGGCGACTATCCGAGATTGGATTAACGCCCGAATCTTCGGGAACATGTTCAGGTCATCGCGCCATTTTTATGTCGAATTATGCAGCATGGATGCTTCGCATTGCTTATTACACAAAAGATAATTTTTTGAAAGATGTAGCCAAAGCTGCTGTTATTGGTCGGTATCGTAATTTTCCCGGATACCACATCAATACAGCCCGAACTACCATTTACGAGAAAGAAGACTACCCATTGCGCGACCACAAAGATTTAAGTGTGAATTCGTTTCATTACAATCACATAATGCCAAACGCATCGCTACTGCTCGATTATTTAGTAACGGA
>CAMDNO010000153.1 GCA_945902955.1 Porphyromonas cangingivalis | reverse complement strand
TGGAAACCTTCCATCGAAGCCTGAAGTGCACAAATTGGGTCAATTTCGGTTACAATTACGCGAGCGCCGTAAGCCAACATCGATCGGGCACAACCTTTTCCCACATCACCATAACCACACACAACCACCACTTTACCAGCTAGCATAATGTCGGTAGCACGTTTAATTCCGTCGGCCAACGATTCGCGACAACCATACAAGTTATCGAATTTCGATTTTGTAACCGAGTCGTTTACATTAAAAGCAGGGAACAAAAGCGAACCTTCTTCGAGCATTTGGTACAAACGGTGAACGCCGGTAGTTGTTTCTTCCGACACACCACGAATTCCCGGAATCATGCGTCCCCAAATACTGCTATCTTCTTTCAGCACATCTTTCAGGATGGCATTTAATAAGCGTTCGTCATCGGTTCCAACAACTTTGTCGAGCACAGTTGCATCTTTTTCGGCAGCGCCACCCACGTGAATCATCATAGTAGCATCGCCACCATCGTCCACAATTACGGTTGGGCCATTGTGGCCATCAAAAGTCAAAGCCTGAAGCGTGCACCACCAATATTCTTCCAGCGATTCGCCTTTCCACGCATACACCGGCACACCGGCAGCAGCAATAGCCGCAGCGGCATGATCTTGCGTAGAGTAAATATTACAACTACACCAGCGCACTTCGGCACCCAATTCAACAAGGGTTTCAATAAGCACGGCAGTTTGAATAGTCATGTGCAACGAGCCCATAATACGAGCACCCGCAAGAGGTTTTGCTTGTCCGTATTTTGCGCGCAATGCCATTAAGCCGGGCATTTCTTTTTCGGCTAACACTATTTCTTTTCGGCCAAAATCGGCCAGCGACATATCGGCTACTTTATAAGGTAAAGTGCTGAATAAAGGCGTTATACTCATGTTTTTAATTTACTATTTGTCCCGATTGCTATCGGAGTTAATATTACTGTTTTTTGGGGCTTCAAAGTTAAGTAAATAGATTGTGATACAAGCCAAATTAAAGTTAAAAAAAACAAGGTATTCAGTTTCTATTTCGATAGCTGCTTCACAGGTCGAATTTTTTATTCGCCACAGATTCATTTATAATTTTTCGAATAAAAACAATGTTCTAAAATCAACCTTTATAATTCTGATAGGTAATTTTCTATTTCGGAAAATTTCTATTTTACAACTGTTGTGTTATTGCTTAAATGGATTAAATTATATACTTTTGACGCTGAAAATCTATTAATCGCACAGGTGTGGCATCCAGATAGCTATCGGGACGTCTGCACAACAAATAAAAAAAATAATAATTTCTGACAAGGGGGCGTGCCCCCTTGCATTATAAGAAAAAGAAAAAAAAATAAAACATATTATTTAAATAGCATTTAGCTATTGTTTTCGCAGTCTGAAAAACGAATCAAATAATGACAAAAAACAAAACCATAAAGATTGAAGATAAAGAAATCCTGATTTATTCAAAGAATAATGAAGATTATATTTCGCTTACTGATATGGCTCGCAGCCAATTAGAAGATGTAATTATTATCAAATGGTTAAGTTTAAAAAATACGATATAATATATAGGGGAATGGGAAGCTATGTACAATCCTGATTTTAATTATACCGAATTCGGTATAATTAAAAATGCTTCAGGTGGAAATAATTTTGTGCTTTCTGTTAAGCAATGGATTGAAAAAACCAATGCAATCGGATTAACTGCTAAAGCGGGAAGATATGGTGGTACGTATGCGAACAAAGATATAGCATTTCATTTCGGGATGTGGATTAGTCCCAAATTTCAACTATTATAAGTAAAAGAATATCAGCGCCTCAAAAACGATGAAAATGACCGTTTAAAGTTGGAATGGAATTTTCAACGAACATTATCGAAAGTGAATTACATTATTCATACTGATGCTATTAAAGAAAACCTGATTCCTAAGGAATTAACACCCTTGCAAATCAGTTCTATTTATGCTAATGAAGCAGATATGCTCAATATGGCATTGTTTGGCAAAACAGCACAGCAATGGCGGACAGAAAATCCGGATTTGAAAGGCAATATTCGAGATACTGCCAACATTGAGCAGTTAGTTGTATTATCAAATATGGAAAGTATGAATGCTGTTCTGATTCATCAAGGATTAACGCAATCGGAAAGATTAATGGAACTTAACAAAATGGCAATTTCTCAAATGAAATCGCTTTTAAATAACAACAAAATTCAAAAACTAAAAAAATAAGATTAAAAACCGTATTTTTAAAAACATATTAATTAAATAGCATTTAGCTATTGTTCGCACACCCCAGAAACCTAGGAAATTTCTATTAAAGCGAACGTACTAATGAGTAATAAGCAAAATGCTCGCGCCAACGGCGTGGGCTTTTGACTTATCATTGTACGTGGCCTTTCCTAGGGGCTTGGGGTGTGGATAAGAATTTTGCTCACGCTTTTTCATCCCGTGAGTACTGATTTTTAATCTGACCAATGGCTAAAGCTGCAAAGCCCAACGCCATGATAAACGCCTTAATCGCTTCTGTTTCCCCCGATTCCATTTCCGATTTCGTTCGCCAGCAAAATCGTTCATTCCGACCCGTACGCGAAGATTTATCCTATTTATTGTCCGAAAATTTGTCGTTTTGCCAATTAACAAAATTAGGCGAAATAGAATACGCCGATACCGACCGGCTGTTGGTTTTTTCGTGCAAAATCGTAGAGACGGCATGTATGCCGTCTCTGGATGAAACGGCATGTATGCCGTCTGTAAATGAGACGACATGCATGTCGTCTCTAAATGCCCGCACATCCCGCAAAATGCAATTCGAAATTGCCAAAAAGGCCCTGACAGCAGATTTTAAAGAAGGTGCTATCTTTGTGTTTTACGATGCTCGGGGCACATTCCGCTTTAGCTTTATCCGCCGCAACTACGGTCAAAAAGAACAAAAATACAGCAATTGGAAACGCTTTACCTATTACGTAGAACCCAACGCACAAACCAACCGAACATTTAGAGAGCGTGTAGGCGGCTGCAAATTTGAATCGTTGGATGCAATACAGCAGGCGTTTAGTGTGGAGCCTTTATCAAAAGAGTTTTTTACAGGCTATAAAACGCAATATGAGAAGTTTTGTCAGTTTATGCAAACTGATAAACAAATGCAATACGATTTTCGTGAGTTTTTGGCCGACGGTACAAATAAAGCCATTCGCGATTACGTAAAGAAAATGCTGGGACGAATTGTTTTTCTGCATTTTATACAAAAGAAAGGTTGGTTGGGTATAGCGTGCGATTCAACTTTGTGGGTAGGTGGCGACCCCAATTTCATGGAGAATTTATTTAATAACAGTTCAGCTTCGCAACAAGAAAATTTTTTGGACGAAGTACTTGAACCACTGTTTTTCAACTCGCTCAATAAACCACGTCCAAACGATTGGTTCAACACCAACACTGGCTTGGGAATGGTGAAAATACCTTACCTTAACGGCGGACTTTTCGAGCCTGATAAATTGGATGCACCTGATTCAAAGTTTCCTGCCAACTATTTCAAGGAACTGTTTGCCTTTTTTAACCGCTACAACTTTACCATCGACGAAAACGACCCCAACGATTCCGAAGTAGGTGTTGACCCGGAAATGCTCGGACATATTTTCGAAAACCTGCTCGAAGACAACAAAGACAAAGGCGCATTTTACACGCCCAAAGAAATAGTGCATTATATGTGTCAGGAGAGTTTGACCGAATACCTTTGTACCGCACTTCAAATCGAAGATACAGATGAACGTCAACCGATAGAGCAATTGGTTAAATACCACGAAGTTTCACCCACATTGCATCATCGTTTGAATGATATAAAACTGGCATTGGACAAAGTAAAAATATGCGACCCTGCAATTGGCTCCGGCGCATTTCCTATGGGATTGTTGCAAGAAATATTTGGAATAAAACAAGCACTTTGGTTTTACGAACACAACGATTTAAACCAATTCCCAGCCAGCGACATAAAACAACAAATTATTCAAAATAGTATTTATGGCGTTGATATTGAGCACGGTGCTGTGGATATTGCCCGACTGCGTTTTTGGCTTTCGCTGGTGGTAGACGAAAACATACCGCAACCATTACCGAATTTGGATTATAAAATTGTTTGCGGCGATTCGTTAATTAGTCGTTTTGCACTCGATATGCCTATTAATGAGGTATTTGCCGAGTTCAATAAATCGGATGCAGTCCGTCAAGGCAAAAAAGCCAAATTATCGCTCGATAGTTATAAAAAATTAGTAGCTGACTACACCAATATTCACGATGGTAAAGAAGAGTTCCGCAAAATAATTGACGAGATAAAAAGCGTATTTAAAAGTGCATTAGGAGATAAAGACATAATCAAACGTCAGGAAAAACAGGCGGAAGTTGCTGAATATGAAAGCCCAAATTTATTTGGCGAAATTAAAAAGGACACCGACAAAGCAGGCTACAAACGATCAAAAACCGAATTAGAAGCATTACTGAAAGCCGAGAAAGAAGTACTCGAAAATAATATTTACAAAAACAGCTTCGAATGGAGGTTCGAATTTCCGGCATTGTTGGATGATGTTGGGAATTTTGTTGGGTTTAATATTGTGATTGGAAATCCGCCTTATATTAAAGTACAAACCATACCTAAAGATCAAACTAATTATTTTAAGGGTAAATTCAAATCAGCAAATGGCAAATATGATATATATGTGATTTTCATAGAATTCTCACTAAAAATGATGGCTACAGATGGAATTATATCATTTATTAATCCTCATAGATTTCTAATAGCAGAGTATGGTATAGGATTAAGAGATTTAATTTTTAAGGAAAGGGCTCTTTATAAACTAATTCATTTTGGTGTTGATCAAATATTCGAGACAGCAACAACATACACTGGATTATTTTTCTTTAAAAGAAATTCTTCTATTTTTAAATTTGCAAAGCCTGATAGTAAAGATTTGAATGATTTAATTTTTTCAAGTAAATCGTATGATTCCACATCTTTTAATTTCTCTATTGAAGATAATGATGATGTTGTAATTGCTAAAATATATAAGCATAAAAGAGTTTCAGAAATTTTTAATGGAGTATTTCAAGGTTTAATCCCTATGGGTGATGATATTCATGTTTTAGAAGGGATCATAGAAGGTGATTTTTTTAAAGGTTTTTCTAAAGCATTAAACACGGATGTTACAATTGAATCTAAAATTACAAAACCTCTATTAAAAGGAGAAAATATTAAAAGATATTTAAAACCAGAAACTAATAATTATATCTTTTATCCTCATTTTACGGATGTTAATGGAAAAACAAAACCTTTCACTGAACTTGAAATGAAAAGTCATTTTCCAAAAGCTTACAATTATATTCTTAATTTCAAAAACGAATTGATTGAAAAAAAAATAAAATATAAGACCAATCCTGATTTTTGGTATTCTCTTCATAGGAGTAGAGAGCAGATTCTCTTTGAGTCCCCTAAAATAATCACACCACAACTTCAAAACCAATCTTCATTTACTTTTGATACTTGTTCATTTTATGCAGATGCGGGTGGATATATACTTTTACAAAAAGAAAATGATTTAGTTCCATTAATTGCATATTTGGGCGTTTTTAATAGCAAATTATTTTATTATTTTATAAAGAAAACAAGCACACCTTACAACAACAATTATTACTATTTTAAAACAAATTATATCGAACCATTTTGTATTCCAATTTCTATAAATATCAATTATAGAATATTTGAAGATTTGGTTTCAAATATTCTATGTTCAAAAATTAAAAATGAAAATACTGAAAGTTTAGAACGTCAAATCGATGAATTAGTCTTCAAACTCTACGAATTAACTTACGAAGAAGTGTTGGTTGTTTGTCCGGACTTTTGGCTGAGTGAGGAGGAGTATGCGGAAATAAAAATTGAATAGAAATGGAAAATAAAGATACATATATTTACAAATACTGCTCTTTTGATGCCGCCGAGAAAATTGTAAAGACACAATCATTGAGATTTAATAATCCTTCAAAATTCAACGACCCGTTTGATTGTGATATAAATCTGTTAGATTTTGACTTTTCTGATTGCTGTGATGAAGTTTTAAATGACATTGAAGAGTCAATAGAAATTGCAAAGGAAAACTTTAGATACTATCCTAAAGATTTTGTTAACAAACTATTAAATGCAACACTAACAAATGGATTTAAACAAAATAACTTCAAAAACAGTGTTTTAACTAAAATTTCAAAAAGTGTAATTTGCTGTTTTTCATTAGATTACTCGAATTCAACCATGTGGTCGCACTATGCAGAAAGTCATAAAGGTGTTTGTTTTATTTTTGATTTTGAAGTAACAGACCGCTTTATCGACAAAGAAATAAATAAAAAAATTAGTAGTCGAATTGTAGAATATAAAGAACTTAAATTAATAAATTATCTAAAGGATAAAAAGAAAGGCATAAATAATTTATTTTTCACTAAATCAACGGATTGGAGTTATGAAAAAGAAGTTCGACTTTTAATTTTGAATAAAAATATAGAAGATATTAAATTCAACAAATCATTTTTAAAAGGAATAGTATTTGGAGCTAATGTGACAAATGAAAATATTGAGAAATTAAAGTCGATAATTCAGAATTTAAGTTACCCGGAATTTCATTTTGGCAAATTCATAAAAAATAAATTAAAATTAAAGCTTGTCTGGATTTGAATTAATTCCGACTCCGTAGGTGTCGCATATTCATAGAAAAACAGCCATACACGCGGTTGTTGTTCGACCCCTTCGGGGTCGTATGGTGGGTGTTGGTTTGCAATTGTCTACCAATATGTAATCCCGCTGGGATAAAGAAAAGGCATGAATTGGATTGGGCTTTAGCCCATTCTTAATGATGAATATAGAAAATGGGCTTTAGCCAAACATTTGAAATATAATAATTTGGCTAAGATGTTGGTTGTTAGGGTCAGCGACCCGATATATTTGTAGCTATGGATTTAACCCAAAGCCCCAAAGGGTCAGCGACCCGTAATATAAAAGGGTGTAGCCAAATATGTATTTTTCAATATTTATATTTCGGGTCCCTGACCCTTGAAAACCCTATTATTTGCGGTTTTCTACAAATATATCGCGGCTCTGCCGCTAAAGAGGAAGAGGTTCGAAAGGCGCTTTGCACCGTCGCTAATGGAATGGTCATGTTACAAGTAAAAGTTGTGCGACGGGATGTTATACACACGATTGCATTGTCATGCCGAGATTGCGCCCCAAAAATTTGTGGTAAAATGTGGCAATGACAAAGAATGTATATTGCTGATAATCAAACATTAACCAATTTATGTCATTGGTACGAAGTGAGGGATATAAAAAGCTATTAACGCATAACATGGTCTTGTAAAGAACTGGCAGTTTTAGAATTTAGTTTGCCGGCATATTTTTCGGAAAGACTAAGGGGTTGTTGCTTTGTTCGCTTAATTACTTTTAGTATTTGTAAATCTTCTAAGTCAGCTAACAATTTGTAAGCTTTGCTATTATTTATTTGAACAACTAAAGTTTCCATATTATTCTGTTTTTAATTTTCATTGCAAATATACAATCATTTTTCAAAAAATAAGTATGTCACAAAACTTTATCACCAACAATCACGGTCAGAAAGCACTCAAAAGCCGCATTAATACACTAATTTCCATCAGCGACGAGTTGAAGTTTCTGGTGGGTTTCTTTTACTTTTCGGGCTGGAAGGAAGTGTACGAATCGCTCAAGGCAAACCCCACCGTGCAACTAAAATTGCTCGTGGGTTTACAGGTGGATAAACTGATTCACGATAACTTAGTGGAATATGGGTATACAGAAGAGCGCACATCGGACGAAGACCGCTTTAATGCCTTTATGGAATCGCTCCGAAAAGCGCTTAACACGGATAATGCCGATACGGAAGAGTTTTACAATCAGGTGTATTTTTTCCTCGAAATGATAGAGCAAGGGCGCTTGGTAATGCGTAAAACCGAAAACCCAAACCATGCCAAGTTGTATTTATTTAAATTGAACTATGCACAAGCAACATTGCAAGGTATGCAGGGTCAATTTATTACCGGAAGTAGCAACCTGACTTCGGCAGGATTGGCTGGTCAGGAAGAATTTAATGTGGAGATAAAAGATTATGGTTTCGCAGATGCAAATGCGTATTTCGATGCGCTATGGAAGGATGCTGCGCCCATTACCGAAATTGATTTCCAGAAACAAAAAGTGATTGATTATGTGGGTGCTAAAACATTGGCGGCTAAGGTAACGCCTTACGAAGCATACGCGCTGATACTGAAAACCTATCTCGATTTGCAACAAACCAAGCAGATTAAATCGAGTGTAACGGAATTACTTGCCAAAAATGGGTTTAAAGAATTTGCGTATCAAATTGATGCAGTAAATCAAGGGCTTAGCATTATCGACGAATACAAAGGTGTGGTAATTGCCGATGTGGTGGGTTTGGGAAAATCGGTAATTGCTGCTTTGATAGCTAAAAACATCGACCGCAAAACAATGATTATTTGTCCCCCAGGGTTGATTGGCGACCGCAATGCCGATAACCCAACGGGCTGGTACGAATATGTGTATAACTTTGGGCTGAATTGTGAAGTGGAAAGTCGCGGAAAGTTGGTGGACATTGCCAAATCTATCGACAACCGTAACGTGGAAGTGGTAATAGTGGACGAGGCGCACTATTTCCGCAATCAGGATACTGAAGATTACGAAGCTTTGCTTAAAATTTGCCGCGATCGGATTGTGATTTTGCTTACTGCCACGCCATTTAATAACTCGCCGGCTGATATTTTTTCGTTACTTAAATTGTTTATCGTGCCGGGCAAATCGGGCATTACCATCGACCACGATTTAGAAGCATTGTTTGCGGGTTATGGTACACGGTTCAAAAAATTGTCGGACATCATGAAGTACAGCAGCTCCAAAAAGGAAGAGAAAAAAGCCAAAGCATTGAAACTCTATACCGAACTTTTTGGCGAAAATAACGTAAACCTCGGTAAAGTGCGCGAAGAAACAAAGCGGCTTGCCAACCAAATAAAAAATGTGATTTCGCCTGTCATTATTCGCCGTAACCGACTTGACTTGCGCAACGATTATGTGTATTCGCGCGAAGTAACCGAACTATCGACTGTACGAGACCCGAAAGAACTGTTTTACACACTCACGCCAGCACAAAGTAGTTTTTACAACGAAGTACTGACAACGTATTTTGGCGAAGATGGGCATTTTAGCGGTGCTATTTATCAGCCTTTTGCGTACGAAAATGACCCGAAAGAAAACGAAAAACTCGACGAACAAGGCAACCGTGCCTACAACCAACAAGCCAACTTATTCGACTTTATGCGCCGCCTGTTGGTGAAGCGTTTCGAAAGTTCGTTTGGCGCTTTCAGTGAATCTATCAACCGATTTTTGGCAATTCACGAACGCGTAAAAGCTTTTATAGCCAAAACAGGTGGTAAATACATTCTCGACCGAAAGTTGATGGATACATTGATGGAAGAAGAGAACATGGACAGCATTCTGCAAATTCTGGACGATTACGAAAATAATGTGCTTACGAAACGAGTTCCCAAAAACAATACGGTGTACGATACGTCGAAATTCAAACGAAAAAAGGAGTTTTTTGAAAATATCGACACGGATATTGCTTTGTTTAAAGTGATAAAAATGCATTTGGAACAATTGAATATTGTAGTAAACGACCCTAAACGCGATGCTGTTTCATCCGAAATAGAAAAAATTATTAGCCAAAATAAAAATCGTAAAATTATTGTATTCAGCGAATATGTGGATACGGTGAAACATTTGGAACCGTATTTTAGAGCTAAATTTGGTACACGGTTGCTGATTTGCGATGGTGGTATGACGCCCACACTGCATAAAACGCTGAATGCTAACTTCAACGCCCAATACAAAAGCGAAAAAGAAAACGACTTCGACATACTGATTACGAGCGATAAACTTTCGGAAGGTTTTAACCTGAACCGTGCAGGCGTTATTATCAACTACGATATTCCGTGGAATCCAACGCGCGTTATTCAGCGTGTCGGACGCATCAATCGCATAGGTGCTAAGGTTTTCGACAAGCTTTATATCTATAACTTTTTCCCAAGCGAAGCCGGTTCCAGCGTGGTTCAGATACGTGAAATAGCCATGCAGAAGATGTTTTTGATACATAATGCCTTAGGTGAGGATTCTAAAATGTTTGATGCCGACGAAGTGCCCACAGCTGCCGGATTATTCAACAAAGTAAACGAAAATCCGGATAACGAAGGCGAAGAAAGTCTGGCTACCCGCATCCGTAACAGCTATTTCGAAATCGCTGAAAAACATCCCGA
>CAMDNO010000152.1 GCA_945902955.1 Porphyromonas cangingivalis | reverse complement strand
ACATCATCTAAGGTTACGGGTGATACGCCGGTGATAAAAATCTTTTTTAATGATGCATTTTTGGCTGTTGTTGCTAATTTTAGTTTATTAAAAAACAAGCGTAAAAATCCATTACCGTGCGTAATGTCGGCGTAAGTTTGGTTGCCATGTTGACTTAATATGGTATTCGTGAAGTTGTCGTATTCGTCGATAAAGAGGTAAATGGGAAGATTTTTCTTTTGACAATAACGAGTTATAAATTCAATTTTTGATTCGGCTGGTTGTGTCTTTGGATATAATTCAATATAATCTTCCCCCAATAAAGTGCGATAATTATAGTTAAAATCGTCGAAACATTTACTACAATGCTCTTCAAATGAAGATTTTACTTCATTTAAATCGGAGTTTACTCCCGAAAAATTAAAATTAAGAATCAAATAACTATTTTTTTCATCGGTAGGATGCTGCCCGATATAGGTTTGACCAAAATTAACTTCAAAATTTGTAGCTTCGAGTATATCGTAGTAAGTCATCATCATGTTCAACCATAGCGATTTACCAAACCTACGTGGACGAATAAGAAATAAAAAACGAGGTGAGGCTTCTACTTGTTCGATAAAACTGGTTTTATCTATATAGTAAAAGTTACTTTTCATTATTTCGGCGTAATCGCTTATGCCGTAAGGAATTCTTTTTGTCATGGTTTGTGCATTTTGTGATTTGGCAAAGTTACAAAAATAATTTGCAATAATTACCGTACTATTCAATGGAGGGTGCCTTTTAGAAAGACGCCCTCATTCGTTATACGGGTTGCAAAGATAGTATTTTTCGAAAAAAAAAGTTTATGAAACGTAAAACACAACTTTAGTTGGTTACTCCCACCAAGTGAGAAACGTAAATCACAGGTGTAGTTGGTTACTCTCACTAAGTGAAAAACGTAAATGATTCGCGTGAGTGGTTAGCAAATTTGTTGAAACTTTTTGTTTTGTGAAGGGGAATAGGGTAAAAAAACGTGTTCTAAGTTTTGATATTCAAATTTCATACTCGGATAGTGGGCTATAGCTTTACGAATACGGATAAAGCCACTACCATATTTTTCAATATCGCTTGTCAGATAGAACGCTTCGGCAATTAATTTATTGCGTGTACTTGCTTGATATTATCTTGCTCTTTTATCATTATAAATAAAATCAAGATTCTTATAGTATTTAAACTTACTATCAGAACTAATTAGAGGAATTTTTTCGGTAATCGACTGTGCAATAATAATTCTATCAATCGGGTCGTTGTGTCCAGCTACTGTAGGCAATTTCGAAAATGTATCGAAATGCTCTGTTTTGGAATGTAAAAATTGAATATTAAATCCCGTTTTAATTGCATTAAGAAAATCGCTAACAGTTTTGAATGTCGTTTGAATTCGTCCGGTCTGATATAGATGCACAGCTTCGAATACGCTCGACGAACTTACATAAATTGTATTATCATAATCGGATAATAACGAAAGTACATTTTTATCAATATAGTATTCCTGATTACTTAAAGCAAAAATCAAGATATTAGTGTCGATCAGATACCGCATATTTTATCTCATTACAGCCCTCATATCAACAATCTGCACTGTACCTGCATACTTCATCATGCCTTTTGCAAAGGCAGACAACCTCTTTTGAGGCTCTACAGAACTTATTTCGGCTTGATTGAGTTCCGTATTTTCTTGGGATTTTTTATTTATTCGTTTCATCTGTAAACAGTTTAATTTTTTGTAATACAAATATACTACATTATTATTAGAGTACCTTGTTTATTTTTAAATTAAAATTCAGATTTAAACTCCTTAAAAGCAGTACTCTTCGTTTCTTTTTCGGACAACATAACATTTACTGCCGGCACTTTCCAATCTATATTTAAATCGGTGTCGTTCCAATCAATGCCATTTTCATGGGCAAGTGAGTATTAATTGTCGCTTTTTTTCGGCTTGCAAAGGTACAAAATTTTCATTAATATTATCTGCTATTGGGGCAGTTGAGTTTTGTGTGGTTGTTTATAAATTCAGGGGGGTATTTTCCATTGGTCTACCTTAGCTCATGCAATTCTTTGTCGTATTAATTAAACAGATTCTTTCAATTCTTTGTATACTACTCTACGCGTGCATGTTAGAGTTTTAGTTTCCACAGTGGTTTTTGGTGTTGTTGATACTTTTTGTATTGTGTAGGTGAATAAGATTAAAAAAACATGTTCTAAGTTTTGGTATCGGTTATTACCCAATAGCCACCTTTTGCAGGCCCTACTCTCTTTAATATGCCACTACCTTTTAGTTTTGACAAATTATTTTGAATTGATGTTTCACTAACACCAACAATTTTGGATAATTCAATAATAGTAATTTTATTGTTTGCTTTTATCGATTTCAATATTAAAGATTTCTTTTCACCCAACTTTTCACCCAACTTTTCATTTAGATCATCATTAAAACTTGAAACTTTTTGTTTTGTATAACTGAATTGTGTCAAAAAACCATGACCTAAGTTTTGGGTTCGGTTACCAACCAATATCCGCCAAAATCACCCCCAACTCTTGCTATAATATTTTTTTGTTTTAATTTTAATATATGTTTTTGCACTGCAGAGGGACTAATATTAAGAATGTTAGCTATATCATTACGGCTAACTTTATTATTTTCATTGATAACCTTAAAAACAGCAAGTTGCGAGGCAGTTAAGCTTGTCTGACCACCTGTCTGACCACCTGTCTGACCACCTGTCTGACCACCTGATACATTTTTAATTTCTAAAGCACTATCCTTAACAAGATAATCGGTATTGCGAATACGTTTTTCTTTATATAAAGTTACCATAAAACCATTGGAAATTTCACTAAACTGTGGTTCAATAATTCCATAATCCTTACATATCTGCCTTACACGCATTATTCCTGAGCCATACCGCTCAATTAAACCAGCTTCTTTAAAAATCTTTGCAACTAATTTATTGCGCGACTTGGAAGTGTAATTTCCAGATAATAAATCGTTAATTGTAATACCACCATACAATTTACCGGGATTGTAGAATTCAATTCTATCGTCGAAGATTTTAATGATACTCGCCGAACTTTCGCGATAATCGCGATGTACAATCATATTCACCACAATTTCACGAATTGCATCAAGTGGATAATCGAACCGTTCAGTACGTTGAGGTTCGCCGGTAATAATATAGGCTACCATCAAATGCTTTTTAATAAAAGCAATAATATCTTCCACCTCCTGAAACAAATCGGAATTTAACGAAATAGAATCAATAATTGTAATGTCACTTTTAAATCGCCCCACCTGAACATCACTCAACGAACAATAATCCTTTGTAAACATCAAATAGCCGCCAAATGTAATTTTCTCATCTCTGACAATCTCCATTTTCCGAAGAAAATCACCATTAGAAAGCGTAATTCCGTTTTGAGATTGTTGATTTACTTTTTGAATTAATTTGGAAACTTTTTCGTCCGAAATATCATTCAAACTGTGATTTGGGTCGGTGTAAAAATCCCAACTTGTATTTAGCGTTTTTAAGTGCTCGTTTGCAATTTCATCAATACTCATCAAATGATTGGAATTGGCAATTCGCTTGTAATATCTACCTCGGGTTGAAACGGGTTTGATTGGATATTCTGGTACAAAAAATTTGACAACTGTTTTGGTTTCTATCTCTATTAATTCTGCATCGGGAATTAATTGGGGTGTCGTTTTGATTTTAACAGTATTTATCCAATTTTGAACCGTTTCTTTACCTACGGTAACACCCATAACCTTACCGGAATCTGTAACTCCCACATACACACTACCGCCCTTAGCGTTGGCAAACGCTACAAGCGATTCAATCACATCTTCGTTGAAAGAGGGTTTGAATTCAGTAGTTATATTTTCGGTAGTCGGGAGCATTAAGTTATAGAATGGATTTTGTTTTTGGCTTACAAAGTTACAAAAATAATTTGAAAAATTGAAGGGTTTGAAGAGTTTGAAGTGGGTTTTTGCCCTGTTGGCGTTATAGGGCTACGCCGTTATTGGGTGCTAGAGCACGTTATTGTGGGCTTCGCTGTTATTTAGCTTTGCTGTTATTGGGACATTTGCCCTGTGGGCGGTTTTGGGCTACGCCGTTATTGGGTGCTGGAGCACGTTATTGTGGGCTTCGCCGTTATTTAGCTACGCTGTTATTGGGTTATTAAATTGGTAAATGTGTTAATATAATGCCACTTTAGGCCTGTACGAGAAATCGGAATTGCGAATACTTTTTACTTTATATGATAGTAGAAATTGCAATATTATGTTGACCTATATTTTGTACAGTTTCAATAATATTTTTATTATTTCTATAAACTTCTATCAGAATATTTGTATCAACCAGCATCATTTTTTTCTCTCCCATGCTTTTCTACGTAAATCAGTAGCATCGATATTGTAGTTTTCCCACATACCCGCATTAAGTGTAATTTTAGAAGTATTTTTTATTTTCGACACGGATTTTTTAACTTCTGCATCTATACCCCACGATTTTAAAAACAAAAGCAAAGCTTCCATTTTTGATTGTTCAATATTATTTTTCAATATAATTTCAGTCATATTTCTATCTCCTATTCTATTAAGGTATTTTTTTTTGCAAGATATTGAAATAAAGCATTACAAAGATCTGTCAGGAGTATTTTGTCGATAAGTGGTTTAACTCTGTCGATAATTTGAAGTTGTTTTGCTTTATGAATAATACCTAAATGATATAACAATCTTAGGCATTTGCTATATCCGAATGCAAATCAATAATCGAATTTCCAAATACTGAAACTCCATATTTTCCAAGCATTTCAATAAATGCTCTTTTTGATAAACCAACCATTTGCGCTGCCTGTCCCGATGATAATTTTGCTTCGTTGTACAATTTAGAAGCAATTATCAACGAAAAATCATACTCTTTCATGTCGATACTTTCAGGTACTTTTATTTGTATTGTTCTCATACTATTTTATCTTTATACAAAAATACTACATCTTATGATGATGTGCAAATTTTTCGCATCAATCACCACCCAATAGCCACCTTTGTCGTGGTCAATGCGTTGGAGGAGTCTTTTAACATTTCGACCACCTTCCTTTTGAACTGTCAAGTATTCCTTGACAGTTGCGTGTGATTCGAGCTCCTTTTTACCATCGGCAGCAACAAGTAAGGAATCCTTACTAACTGTTTAAATTAAAATTCCGATTTAAATTTACTAAATGAAGCACTCTTAGTTTCTTTTTCGGACAACACAACATTTACTGCCAGCACTTTCCAATCGATATTTAAATCAGGGTCGTTCCAGGCAATGCCACCTTCGTGAGCAAGTGAATAGTAGTTGTGTATGCTATTGAGGGTGTCTTTCGGAAAGACGCCCTCAATTTTTTTCGACTTGCAAATGTACAAAATTTTCTTTAATATTAAATGCTATTTGGGGAGTTGAGTTTTGTGTGCTTGATTATAAATTCAGGGGGTTATTTTTCATCGGTCTACTTTAGCTTATGGAATTCTTTGTCGTATTAATTAAACAGATTCTTTCGGTTCTTTGTATGCTACTCTACGCGTGCATGTTAGCGTTTTAGTTTCCACAGCGGTTTTGGTGTTGTTGATACTTTTTGTATTGTGTAGGTGAATAGGAAAAAAACGTGTCCTAAGTTTTGGGTTCGGTTATTACCCAATAGCCACCTTTATCTGGACCAATGCGTTGGAGTAAGCCTTTTTGTTTTAATTTCAGCACATATCTTTTTACTGTTTTAATATTTACATTCAATTTCGCAGCAATGTCACTCAAAACAATTGAATTATCTTGTCTTATTTCATCTAAGATATTGATTTCAAACGTATCAGAAGATTTTACAGGGACATTTACAGGGACATTTACAGGGACATTTACAGGGACATTTACAGGGACATTACCGTATTCAGCAAACTCTTTAATAATATTAGCGTTTTGAGATTGACGTTCTTCTTTGTACAATGTTACCATAAATCCATTAGAAACCTCAGAAAAATACGGCTCAACAACACCATAATCTTTGCAAATCTGCCTAACTCGTATTACACCTGAGCCATACCGCTCAATCAAACCGGCTTCTTTAAAAATCTTAGCAATAAGTTTGTTACGCGACTTGGAAGTGTAATTTCCGGTTAATAAATCGTCAATCGTAATTCCACCATACAGTTTTCCCGGATTATAGAATTCAATTCTATCGTCGAAAATTTTGATTATACTCGCCGAACTCTCGCGATAATCGCGATGCACAATCATATTCACCACAATTTCACGAATTGCATCAAGTGGATAATCAAAACGTTCAGTACGTTGAGGTTCGCCGGTAATAATATAGGCTACCATCAAATGCTTTTTAATAAAAGCAATAATATCTTCCACCTCCTGAAATAAATCGGAATTTAACGAAATAGAATCGATAATTGTAATATCACTTTTAAATCGCCCAACCTGAACATCGCTCAATAAACAATAATCTTTTGCAAACATCAAATAGCCGCCAAATGTAATTTTCTCATCTCTGACAATCTCCATTTTCCGAAGAAAATCACCATTAGAAAGCGTAATTCCGTTTTGAGATTGTTGATTAATCTTTTGTATCAATTTGGAGACTTTTTGGTCTGAAATATCATTCAAACTATGATTTGGGTCGATGTAAAAATCCCAACTTGTATTTAGCGTTTTTAAATGCTCGTTTGCAATTTCATCAACACCCATCAAATGATTGGAGTTGGCTATTCGCTTATAATATCTACCTCGGGTTGAAACGGGTTTGATTGGATATTCGGGCACAAAAAATTTGACAACCGTTTTGGACTCTATCTCCAACAATTCTGCATCGGGAATAAGTTGAGGAGCTGTTTTGTTTTTAACCTCGTTTATCCAATTCTGAATAGTTTCTTTACCAACCGTAACGCCCTTAATCTTACCAGCATCTGTTACACCCACATACACACTTCCACCTTTAGCGTTAGCAAACGCTACAAGCGATTCAATCACATCTTCGTTGAAAGTTGGTTTGAATTCAGTAGTTATATTTTCGGTTGTCGGGAGCAAGAGTTAATTTCAAATTTACTTGTTTCGGATTGCAAATATACTACTTTTTTTGGTGAAAAAAGGCAGAAAAGATTAAACCACATTAGAAACAAAAGATACAAACAAGAGAAAAAGGACGCAGATTTATGCGGGTTGAGCAGATAGAAAACAGATTTTAATGGTCTACCTTAGCTCATGCAATTCTTTGTCGTATTAATTAAACAGATTCTTTCAATTCTTTGTATGCTACTCTACGCGTGTATGTTAGCGTTTTAGTTTCCACAGTGGTTTTTGGTGATGTTGATACTTTTTGTATTGTGTAGGTGAATAGGGTGAAAAAAAACGTGTCCTAAGTTTTGGGTTCGGTTATTACCCAATAGCCGCCTTTATCTGGTCCAATGCGTTGGAGAAGGCCTTTTTGTTTTAATTTAGAAATATTCATTTCTACTTTTCGAAGGGATATTCCTATTTGTTGTGCAATTGCCTTTGCTGTTATTGAATTATTTTCAGAAATTAAAGTAAAAATTAAATTTTGATTTTCAGTTAGCTTTTCACCGACCTTTTCACCGACCTTTTCACCGACCTTTTCACCGACCTTCGTATTTGAATTATCGCCAGATCTTTCTAATTCTAATTCAATTTCTATGTTATTTAACTTATTCTGTTTTGCAAACACAGTTACAGCAAAGCCACCCGGAATTGTTTCGAATGTAGGTTGAGGTAAACCATAATCAATTAACATGCGACAAACACGCTTAATACCAGTACCATATTGTTCTATCAACCCCATATCTTTCACTGTCTTTGCAATTTGACGATTTCGAGGCGTTGAGATATAATTATTTGACAATAATTGTTCAATTGAAATAGATTCAGGAAGCTTGCCCGGATTGAAAAACAAAATATGATCTGAAAATATTTTAACAATTGAATTATACGGTGCTGTGTAATCTCTATGAATAATCATATTCAAAACCAATTCTCTTATCGCATCTAATGGATATTGCCATCGTTCAATATTCTCAATTTGAGTTGGAGAGATAATAACTTCTTTGTTAATGTGCTTCCTGATAAATAAGATAATTTCATCAATTTGACTGAGTACATCTGTTGAACTTGTAACATCATCTTTAATAACAATTTCGGATGCAAAATGACCCATTTGAACTGTAGTATACAAATTATCGGTTTTTGAAAACATCAAAAAACAACCGTTCGTAATTTTATCATCTTCGAGTAACATTTCATTCTTCAAAAGAAATTCAATTGCAGAATCAAAAATTAAGTTCTCATTTCGTTTTGTAATAAGACTCATAACCCTTTCCACTTTTTTAAACGAAATGTCATTAATTGTTTTGCCGAGCCGGGGATAATAATCCCAACTTGTATTCACAGTTTGAAGATGCATATTCGACACTTCAGAAGCACTCATCAAATGATTGGAATTGGCAATTCGCTTGTAGTATCTACCTCGTGTTGAAACAGGTTTGATTGGATATTCTGGTACAAAAAATTTGACAACGGTTTTGGAGTCTATCTCTATCAATTCGGCATCAGGAATAAGTTGAGGAGCCGTTTTGTTTTTAACTTCGTTTATCCAATTCTGAATAGTTTCTTTCCCAACCAAAACGCCCTTAACCTTACCTGCATCAGTAACACCAACATATACACTACCACCCTTAGCGTTGGCAAACGCTACAAGCGATTCAATCACATCTTCGTTGAAAGAGGGTTTGAATTCAGTAGTTATATTTTCGGTAGTCGGGAGCAAGAGTTAATTTCAAATTTACTTGTTTCGGATTGCAAATATACTACTTTTTTTGGTGAAAAATGGCAGAAAAGATTAAACCACATTAGAAACAAAAGATACAAACAAGAGAAAAAGGACGCAGATTTATGCGGGTTGAGCGGATAGAAAACAGATTTTATTGGTCTACCTTAGCTCATGCAATTCTTTGTCGTATTATTTAAACAGATTCTTTCAATTCTTTGTATGCTACTCTATGCGTGTATGTTAGAGTTTTAGTTTTCACAGTGGTTTTTGGTGTTGTTGATACTTTTTGTATTGTGTAGGGGAATAGGGTATAGCTTGTACATTGCGTTGTAGCAGTTCTTTTTGTTTGAGTTTATATAGAATCTTTTCAATTAGTGAAAATTTTGTCGGGATATTTCAAAAGCATATTTAAACGTTTTTTAATTGATTTCCATTCAAAAGTAGGTTTATCAATCATTATAATAGGCTCTTTGAGGTTTATATCGTCAAAATAAATAATTGCTTTTAACGCCATCACAGCATTACTTTTATATTTTGTTTGGTATGCGTTCAGCATTTCATTAAAGGTCATTTTATTGGACAAATAAGCTATGTCGATAAAATCTTTTACACGAGTGCCATTTCCAACTATTGCGTTCAATGTCATTGCAGCAATATCTTCGAAAGCTGCCAATCGGATTGAATTTTCGAACACAGGTGGGGAAAGCCATGTGTATTTATGGGCAATACAATCGATTTTAACACCATCTATTTCACCTTTAAGTGTTTCTTTTTCAATAAAATCTAATTCAAAATCGTATTCAATTCGAAGGTATTCAAGCATTTTTTGTTCATCAAAAGTTATATTGCTAAATAAATCTAAATCAATACTTATTCTATGTCCTATTAATAACGATAATGAAGTTCCACCCACTAATCTAAAAGTATCAAAAGTAGGATCATTCATTAATCGAACTAAGAGTTCCAATGTTTTTGGCGCAACTGTTTTTGTGTGTAACATACTAAATCCTTTTTATTTAATCCAAAAAAATTACAAACAAATCTCATATCTTTAGGATTTAGGAAAGGTAGATTTTTAATGCCCTCTCTAAATTCAGCCAAACCATAAATATTCAAAACTGCATAAAAGTCGTCCAGCCTTCCACGTTCAATAACGCGTTGAAAAACAATGGATTTCATCGCATTCCAATCAAAGTTACTGAGCTCATACTCCCAAAGCAATGAGGGTCTTAACTTGGCTTCCGCGTGCAGTTTATAATTGTCGAAATACATACTAATTCAATGTTCCTTTTTGTTAGACACTTATTGCGATAATGACCCAATAAATCACAGCTTATATCTTGATTTATGATTTTACAAAGTTACTAAAATATTTTTAAAGTGCGGCCGATACTGTGATCAAAGAAAAATTGAATTTTTTAATATGCTACTCTAAACGTGTATGTTAGAGTTTTAGTTTCCACAGTGGTTTTTGGTGTTGTTGATACTTTTTGTATTGTGTAGGGGAATAAGAAAAAAAAGTTACATAACCTCTTCGCAGCTTACCATTTCCCAACCGCAATATATAACGCGCAGCAAGTGTAGAGTGGTGCTTCCTACCAATGCCAGAATGCGGGTGTCGGTGGCATAACGCTGGAGTTGAGCATTGGCGTCGGTTGTTAGTTGTTGCACCAAAGCTGAGGCTGTGTTTTTGGCATCTGCTTCCGAGCTACGTGGCACATATTTGAGCTCCACAATGTAGCAATGCTTCATTTCGGGATGCGCTATAAAATTTGGTGCTAACCATAAATCAGGAAAACCTTTACTCATTTCGGCTTCGGAATGCACTATAAAATAATTGAGCAAGTTTAAGTAAACAAGATGAAACATCTGAACAGTGCGTTCGCCTTCAATAAAGTCGCGCACGGAAGTTTGTTTGTAAATTTGCTCCGCAAAATAGTCGAAGAATGGTTTCCAATCGCCATCGTAAGCCATTATTTCGCCCATTTTAACTAACGAAAACAAATCTATATTAAATATTTCGGCTTCGCTGAAACCCTCTACCAGATAGGAAAATAATACGGTTCGAATGGCCAAATTAGGCACTTTGAGTATTATAGTTCCTCGTTCAACTCTATCGATAGTAAGTATTCCGAAATAATAAAGCAGTGAAACGAAATTCTCGCGAGCTGCCAGTTTCTCGGCCGGAAAGGATGTTACGATATTGGCAGAAATTTCGCCTTCTTCAGCTATTTTTTTTATGGTCGAGAAATTGCCGTTTACCTTTTTATCCAAAATA